>CAYGHZ010000214.1:0-3930 GCA_964349635.1 uncultured Candidatus Marinamargulisbacteria bacterium | reverse complement strand
GAAGATCTGCGAGCCTACATCCACTCCCTACAATCCACCCCCGTACAGCCAGGTCTTAGACCTGGCTCGCCATCCCCCACCCAAAAACAGCCAGATTTTTCAAAATGGGGCGAAATCTCCAAAAAACAATTGTCGTCATTACGCATCAAAATAGGCGAAAAAATGGCCGAATCCTGGACCACCGTCCCTCACGTCACCCAATTCGACGAAGCCGACATAACCCAGTTGATGGACCTGCGAAAAAAACACATTGATGCCTATAAGAAAAAAGGCGTCAATTTGACCCTAACTGTATTTGCCATGAAAGCCGCCGTGGAAGCTTTAAAAAAATTCCCAAATTTTAATTCCAGTTTCGATACCGCCACAGGCGAACTCATCCTAAAAAACTATTTTCATATCGGGATCGCCGTCGACACCGAAGCCGGTCTTATCGTCCCGGTGGTTAGCGACGTCAATAAAAAGAGCCTATTCGATCTTTCAAAAGAAGTTGGCGAATTGGCAGAAAAAGCCCGCAAACGAACGTTAGCCGTGGAAGAGCTGCAAGGCGGCACATTTACAATATCAAATCTAGGCGGCCTGGGCGTTGGCCAATTCACGCCGATTATCAACACCCCGGAAGTGGCCATATTAGGCCTAGGTAAAGGTAAAGAAACTGCCGTTTGGGACGGCAAAAAATGGTTTCCCAAATTGATGACGCCGCTTGCACTGTCTTACGACCACCGCATCATCGACGGCGCCGATGGCGCACGATTTATGCGGGAATTGGCGCAACAGTTGGAAATCATTTCGGAAAAAGACATAAAGCTAGCCTAATGCTGGAAAAGACATTTTCCAAAAACCAAATAAATATTCGATTAACAGACGAACGCTGGTCCCATATCATCGAAGAACATTGCGAACTCGCCGGAATGAAATACGAAATATTAGATACTATTTCAAATCCCGAAAAAATATATGGCGGTAACCGAGGCGAACTTTTGGCATTAAAAGCAGTCGAAATGGGAAAGTATATTGTGGTAGTCTATAAAGAATCTGCTCGAGATGGATTTGTGATCACTGCATTCCTTACAAAACGCATAAAATCTTTTAAGAAGAGGACTCAAATTTGGCCAAACTAGCGATTCAAGAATACCTTCAACTCATTCCCGCCGTTCGCCATACTCCCGGTGGCTATTTGTGGTCATCCTACGATCAAGAAGCTGATGTTCTATACGTAAACTTCAAAAAGCCAAGCGTCGCCACCGATAGCGAATTGACCGATGACGATGTCATTATCAGGTATGAAGGAGACGTTGTTGTTGGTTTAACTGTCCTTCATGCAAGTACGCGTAAAATGCCCCTGTTGCAGAAAATCAGAGCAAAATGAACGGAAAAAAAATAAAAACCGAAATCCTGGTCTTAGGCGCAGGCCCCGGCGGATATGCCGCCGCCTTTTACGCCGCCGATATGGGCAAAAAAGTAACGCTGATCGACCGCGACAAAAACCTGGGCGGCGTGTGTCTTAATCGCGGCTGCATCCCCTCAAAAGCGCTTCTACATGCCGTTCGGTTGCTCGAAGACGCCAAATCCGCGTCACAATTCGGTATCGAATTTGGCAAGCCCTCCGTTGATTTAGATAAATTGCGCTCGTGGAAAAACGAGACCTTGGCGAAGCTATCGGGCGGCGTTGCGTTTAACGCCAAAAAACGCGGCGTCGACGTGATGACCGGCCGTGGCTATTTTGAATCCTCGAATGTATTGCGATTGGAAACCGAAGACGGTCAAAAATTTATTGAATTCGAAAAAGCGATTATCGCCGTAGGCTCGCGTCCCGCCATGCCCGCGGCGTTCGACCTGGGCAACCCGCGCATCATGACCTCGGATCAGGCCCTTGAAATCGCCGAAATTCCGGAAAGTTTGTTGGTGGTTGGCGGCGGCTATATTGGTATGGAATTAAGCACCGTTTATGCGGCTCTAGGTAGCAAGGTCACAGTCGTTGAAGCAGGCCCGGAAATCCTGAGCGGCGCAGACGCGGATCTGATTCGCCCGGTCAAAAAATACGCCGAATCGCATTTTAAAGAAGTGCGCGTCAATGCCAAGGTCCAAAAAATGGCCACCAGCGGCAAACAAATAAAAGTTACAATGGACTCAGGCGACGAACTTTATGACCGCGTTTTGGTCTCAATTGGCCGTACGCCCAACAGCGCCGATCTAGGCCTTGAAAACACCAAAGTCCAACTCACCGACAAAGGCTTCATCAAAGCCAATACCCATCAACAAACCGACGATCCGTCGATCTTCGCCATTGGCGATATCGTTGGCGGATTGATGCTAGCCCATAAAGCCTCGAAAGAAGCCCGAATCGCCGTCGAAGTCATTTGCGGCGAACGTAGCGCTTTCGAAAATATCATTATTCCCGCGGTGGTATTTACTCACCCGGAAGTCGCCTGGTGCGGTCTCACGGAAGCCGAAGCCAAATCCAAAAATATCGCCATCGAAGTCGCCAAATTCCCCTGGTCCGCCTCCGGCCGCGCCATGACCCTGGGGGATTCCCAAGGCCTGACCAAACTCATCATCGAACCGGGCACCGACCGCATCCTGGGCGTAGGCATCGTCGGCCACAACGCCGGCGACCTCATCTCCGAAGGCGTCCTGGCCATCGAGATGGGTGCTACTGCCCAAGACATCGCTCTCACGGTTCACCCCCACCCCACGCTGGGTGAAACGATGATGGAAGCGGCGGAACTATTTTACGGCCATTCCTCGCACGTTTATTCTCCAAAAAAATAGGGAATATTGTAATTACATTGTAATTATATTATTCTCCAATTTGGAGGGAAAACCATGGTGCAACAAATCATAAAAATAGGAAATTCCAAAGGGATTCGTATTCCGGCGCCATTTTTAAAACAACTTCACATCGAAGATGAAGTCGATATGAAGGTGGAAAACGGCTGTCTCATCATTTTCCCAATAAAAGACCGCCCCAGAAAAGGTTGGAAAGAATCGATTGAAAAAGAAGGGCCGGATGAATTACTACTTCCAGACGTCGGCTTAACAACCTGGGAAGATGAGGAATGGACGTGGTAAGCCCAACTCGATTCGAGGTGTATCTTGTAAATCTTGATCCAACCATTGGCAGCGAAATCAATAAAACACGGCCTTGCGTCGTTGTCTCGCCCGACGATTTAAATAATTCCTCCCTGAACACGATTATTGTGGCTCCAATGACAACAAAATTTAAACATTACTCTTTTCGCGTAAACTTGAGATTTGAAGGTAAACCCGCGCAAGTTGCGCTCGATCAACTCAAAACCGTAAATCGCCAGCGACTCAAAAAGAAACTAAACCCTCTCACTCTTCATGAAGGCAAGGAAATATTGAGCATTCTTCAAGAAATGTTCGCCATCTGAAATTTAACACCCCGGTAACCGATAACTGGTTACCAGACGCGCCAACTGCTCCACCGAAACCTGACGACACCGCCGACTTCCCGGCAACTTCACCTAATGGACTCCGTTTCTTCCTCCGCAGCCGTCATTGACCATCTTGTCCGGACAGGGTTAATTAAAGGAACCTTGTGCGTAAAGCACTTAGATTTACCTCAAGTACTGGCAGAAGATCCTCTTTTACGCAAAGCGTTGTGTGCCGCCGACGTAAAAATTGTAAATTACCGGTCCAGTCACGAGAAAGTGCTGTCCGGTATGGGCATGGTTCGTAAAACGCCCACCTATCGAAAAGGTATCGGAACAAGCGACGGACGTTTAATTTTAGGCCGATTGGAGCAACGACGGACCGAGAGGTTTGACGGGGTATTTTTAACTCTTTCGGGACAACCTTCGTATGGCCTTGGGTACGGATTTACCACCAACAAAGAGTATGGTAGCCGATAGCGCACCCGAAAAAATAACGATCCTATCGGGTCTGTGATCTCGCCGCAAACTCAGACCT
>CAYGHZ010000213.1:0-3955 GCA_964349635.1 uncultured Candidatus Marinamargulisbacteria bacterium | reverse complement strand
ACTTTTACCCTCGTCAAACTCGAATTCAAATTCCATTATTCATTAAATATACCATTTATATACTTTTTTAAACATTCTAACTTGGACATGTCTTTCCGACGAAAAATAAAGTAAGATACCTCCACTATGAAAAAATTCACAAAGAAAAAAGAGTTTGGAGCGCGTTCTTTTGGCGGCGGCAATCGCCCGCAACGACCTATGTTGTTCAAAGCCACCTGCGATCAATGCGGCGCGGATTGTGAAGTTCCGTTTAAGCCCAACGGCCAACGTCCGGTGCTGTGCCATTCATGTTTTAAAAAATCCGGGCCGGAAGGCGTTCGGAAATTCCAGTTCAATAAAGAACGTCCCAAATTTGGCGCCAGTTCCGATCCGATCGGAAAACAGTTGGAAATTATTAATACCAAGCTAGATCGGATTCTAAGAGCGATCGACGAGGCCTAACGCGACGCCAACCGGATAAAGCTGTACGCGAGAATAAAGCCCGCTATCGAGGCCGCCATCAAATAAAGCTGTGGGGCGGGTACGACAAACGTACCCAGCGCAACGAGCTGCCGGACCCCCGCCCCCAAAGCCACCAAAGACATCGTCAACACCAAGTGGCTATAAACCCACACCTGTCCCGCGACCAGAGTCTTTCGGATCACGGCGCCATCGATATTATCAAAATAAACCCACCAGATTGCAAAGGCGATCAGCAGACTGATTGCACCCATCGCAACACCCGGCAGCGAAAGAGAATGACCAAGCGCGCCATTGATCACGCCGGCAATCAGTTCACCCAAAACAATCAATGTAAACAGGCCAAAGCGTTCGGGAAGATGCGACACGCTTAACGGAAGCTGGCCTTGCAAACGACGCGCCGTCAGCGGGGTCGCCATGTCGATAAGCATCGCAACCGCCCAAAAATAATATCGAAAAGGCGCAGGTAAAAACGTCGACGCCACCCACAACGCGATAGCGATTAAAAAGCCGGTAACATAGCGATTGACCAACGGTTTCGCCTGAACCACCGTTTGACCCACTCGCCAGTACAACCGGCACAATACCAACCTCACCGTCACATACGACCACGCAAAACCGACCGCCCCCGAACCAAACGCATCGTGGCCGTAAATAGCCAATCCGCAAATGCCAACGATTTGGAAAAAGGTCATGACCCGATGGAGCACATCGTCTTTATCAAACCGATCCGCATAAAACGTCGCGCCAATCCACGCCCACCACACCGGGATAAACAGCGCCGCAAATTCAAGCGCGCTCCTCAGGCTCAAATGGGCCGAAAGCTTATGCCCCAATACCGACACCGCCACAACAAACACAAGATCGTAAAAAAGTTCCGTCCAGGTCGCGCGCCGTTCGTGTTCTTGCGACATCGCCTTTACGTGGGAAACGATCCGGTAAATTGATGCGTGGTTTTGCCTTCCTTCAACATAAACACATCATAGACTCTGACCGTTCCCAATTGGGTTTTAACAGTCGCCTCAAAAAAGATGGAGTCGGACGTTTCGGTAAATTTGTCGGTCGACACGACATCGATAAACCCCAGTTTTTTAAAATAATTTTCAAAGTGAGCGCGTAACGCCACCCGACCGGTTATCTGGAAATCAAACCCGATTAATACCGCGTCTTCGTGGTATTGCCCCATTAGGCCGTCGAGATCTTTGTTTTTAAGATACACCAACTGTTGCTCGTAAAAGCGTCGTCCCGGAGTCATTGTTTTATTATACATGGATTACAAAAATACGTACTCTGACTATGCCCCCGCTTTTCCCGCAAGACTTTTTCGCCGCACACCTGACACACATCGCGATTGTAGACCCAAAACCAATCATACGACGTATTTTCTTTGGCCAATCGTTTCACTTCGTCGATAGCCGCTATCAAGCGTTCATATTCTTTAACATTAAGGTATCGGCACTCTTTCCAAGGAAATAACGTCGCCCGAGCCAAAATCTCGCATGCCAGATAATTCCCCACGCCCGACGGCGGGACAGTCTGATCCTGCAAATAGGCTTTCAGATGAAGTTTTCTTTTCTGAAATTCTAAAAAAGTCTCGGGCTGAAAATGCTCCAAATCATCGGCCAAAACAGAGAGTTCCGAAATCTCGTCAATGGCCCGCGCGTCGGGATATATCCGAATCGTAGACAATCGTCGCGTATCAAAATACAAAAGCTCCCGCTCCGGATGTTGAAAGTTAATTCGAATGCGAATTCGATCTGTCCGACTCTCCGCCACCGGCAAATTGTGGATCACCTGCAACCGGTCGCCATACGGAAACCCGGTAACAAACGGAATCGCCGTAAATCGATAATGACAGACAAAAAAACCCTTCGCCATCTCAAAGATTGAATATTTGGCGCGTTGATGAATTTTTCGAATTTGATTGTCCCGCAGCAACGCAACAAATCCCGCCGGGGAGGTATTGGCCAATAACCGCACGCCCAACGGCATCACTCCGACATCGGTAATAGGGTTATTGAGTATTCCGGCGTCGGAGAGATACTCTCGGATGCGTTGGACTTCGTAGAATTCAGGCATGTTTGGCTAATGTACAACATTCCTCTTTTTGGGGGTTCTATTTTTTCTAGACTATACTTTGAGCCATGCGGCTTTCTGCTCTCGAAATCAAAACCATCCTCTCATCCGTTCACGTCTTCGACAAAGAAGCGATCGTTTATCTGTTTGGGTCGCGATCCGATGATACGAGGCAAGGTGGAGATATCGATTTACTCATCGAATCGAACCTTCTCACAAGGGAAGACTGCAACAAGATTCGATGGAAAATTTGGGAATCGATAGGCGAGCAGAAAATTGATATCGTGCTGGCTCGCGACACCGACCCCGCCTTCTTACGAATCATTCAAAACCACCGTATACTTTTACAATGACTCAAAAAGAGCACGCGCAACTGCTGGCCGCCGCATTGGAAGATCTCCAAAAAGCAACCAAATGGCTGGAACGCTCGTACCAGAAATGCCAGCCCATTGCCGGGAAAAAGAGTTTAACCGATGACGATTTGGATAAAATGGAAAACCTAACCAGCCGCTTCGCGCGGGCAACGGATCTGCTGATTCAAAAAGTGTATCGAACAGTAGATATTGTTGAGTTTGAATCCAACGGGACGCTTATCGACGTGATCAACCGTTCCCATAAACGCAACTTGTTTGAAAGTGTTGAAGATATTCGCTCCATAAAAGACCTTCGAAACGAAATCTCCCATGACTATGCGCACATGGCTAATCTCAGCGCCATTTTTAAACGAGTCGTTGAAAAAACACCGGCGCTGTTTGCGCTCATTGACCGGGCCTTGCAGTATTGCCTGAAACACGTTGACTCTTCATACCCCGCATAACGTTGATTTTCTATTGAAATTAATTTAAAAATCATTCCGATAACTTTTAAAATCCACATAATTCAGAAGGAAATTCACCATGAACAAAATCATTTCCGTGCGCCCAAGCGACGTGTCGCTAGCGAACTGCTTTCGCGCTGTTCCTCCGCTCTTAGCCCAAACCAAATCCGAATTTCACGACGATTTTGACAACAAAGGCAGCCATCCCGACATCACCCTCAACGTCGGAAACGACAGGGTGTACGCCCATCGATTGATGTTGAGAGACAACGCGGTCTTCAATCAACTATTTCAACGAAATCCCGCCAAAGACCTGACGCTGGATTCACCCGATTCCGCTGCCTTTTTTAAATATGTCGAATATTTTTATCGAAACGAGATAAAATTCGATTCGGCCAAACAAGCGGTTCTAATCGCGGACGTCGCCCGGGCGTTTCAAGACGCGCCGTTAGCATTGCGATTAGATGACACGTTGACTCACACCTTGAACGCCGCTTATCTGATGGATAATCCGCCGGTCGCCCACGGCCTCGCCGAGATATTACGGCCCCTGCGACAAACGCTGCCGAGACTATGCCGGGCGGTAGACACCTGCATCAACGG
>CAYGHZ010000212.1:0-3957 GCA_964349635.1 uncultured Candidatus Marinamargulisbacteria bacterium | reverse complement strand
TGGTTCTTCTATTAGATAGGCTTCTTTTGCGCCGGCGTGATAAGTGGCATCCAACACCGCGCGACGTTCAACACCGGTGATACCGGATGGAACGCCGACAATAATGCGCGGTTTTAACAGCGCTTTATTGCCCATCGCTTTTTTGATGAAATACTTCAACATGGTTTCGGTGATATCAAAATCAGCAATTACACCGTCGCGAAGCGGACGAACCGCAATCACATTACCGGGTGTCCGGCCAATCATACGCTTGGCCTCGTCGCCTACTGCCAATACCAAATTTTTATGACTATCCAACGCTACTACCGACGGCTCTTGGATAATGACGCCATAGCCTTGAGCAAACACCAATGTGTTGGCCGTACCAAGGTCGATCCCAAGATCACAACGTAGATTGGGGAAAAGTTTTGCGATTAGATTCATCGGATTTTTCGCATTATATTATGAAAGGAATTCGTGCGCAACCAAGTAATTTTGTACATAATCTTTGATCGCATTTTCGAGCGGCGCGAATTCTTTTTTCCATCCGGCCGCCCGCAGTTTGTCCATATCCGCCTGCGTATAATATTGATATTGATCGCGCAGGGTTTGCGGCATCTCGATGTAGTCGATTTTTTGCGGAATTCCCATTGCGTTAAAAATCGCCGCCGCGACGTCATTCCATGTTTGCGCCTTTCCGGTTCCCACATTAAAAACGCCGCCGACGTTGTTTTCCAATAACCAAGAGACAATGTCGACGCAATCTTTGACATAAACAAAATCGCGCATCTGGCCACCGTCGGGATATTCGGGCTTATACGATTTAAATAGTTTCAATGCCCCGTTTTGTTTGATCTGGCCATAGGCTTTGCAAATGACGCTGCGCATATCGTCTTTGTGATATTCGTTGGGGCCAAAGACATTAAAAAATTTTAGACCCACCAACTTATCGGTCAATTTGTTGCGTTGCACCCACAGATCAAGTAATTGTTTGGAATAGCCGTAACGATTAAGGGGTTTGAGGCCATCGATTTTTTTGTCAGAAAAACCCAATTTTCCGTCGCCATAGGTCGCAGCACTGCTGGCATAAATAAATCGGATACTGTGTTTGACCGCCCACTTGGCCAGCGTCTGGGTATACCGGTAATTATTTTCCATTAAATAATCGCCGTCTTTTTCGGTTGTCGCGGAACATGCACCCATGTGAATGATCGCAGCAGCGTCTTTGAATTGGTCGAGTTTCTCAATAAAATCGTTTCTATCGAGATATTCCGCGAAGGAAAGACCGATCAGGTTTTGCCATTTTTCCGATGTTTTTAGCGTATCGACGATCAGAATATCGGTCTGACCCATTTGGTTAAGTTTCCAAACGCATGCGCTTCCGATAAATCCGGCACCGCCGGTGACGATGATCATTTATCTATTTTAGTCAGAAATTGAACGGCACGCCAATACTCTTAAGAAAATCCACATGGGAAATACCCGTTCTTCTGCGTTCCGAGTAGAAGTCTCGGACCACTTGAGCAGCCATATTTTTCCAGTTTGGGTGCTTCAGAAGCTCAACTATAATGTATTCTTTAAATCCCATTTTTGACAGTTGTTCCCCGTCGCTGCCGCACAGCAGGGTTTTCTTTTGTCTAAATTGGGGATCATTTACCAAAGAGATCAAATCTTGCCCAAAAATACAAAATTCCCGAATGCCTTCATAAGCGCCGATTAGTTTTTCCAAGGACGGCTTCCAGTCTTTCTGTTCAAAAAGGGGTTTTAAATCGTTGGGTTGCAACCCCATATCTCTGAAACTTATGCAATTTTTCTTTTTGAAATCTTCCTTCTGCCGAGGCACAGGAATTACGTCTTTTTCCCTTTTTCGCTTTTTGGTATTTACTTTCAGTCCGTTTAACACGGTTCGGCTTGAGGCGTGTTCTTGATACCCAAGAAAAATTCTTGCGTGCCAATACATTTCTATCGCGATGATTTTTTTCATAACTCTTTCCCACTCCCATTTAAATTGTTTTTGAATTGGTATCTAAATGGGTTATCGACGGGAGCGTGGTGGAAATTGCGATTTGACATTAAATTTAAGCTAACTTAAACTTTAAAATTAAGTACTATGACAATTAGCACCGAAGATTACTTAAAAGCTATTTTTAATGGCTATGTTAAAACCCAGGCCATCGCCGAGAAGTTGGACGTGTCGCCGGCGGCCGTGACGGATATGCTTAAGCGGCTATCTGAAAAAGGGTATTTGGTTTATGAGCGCTATCGCGGGGTGACGTTGACCAAATCCGGCCTTGAGATGGCAAAGGGGATGGTGCGGCGGCATCGGATTTTGGAATTGTATTTGAATCAGGTGTTGGGATTTCCTTGGGATAAGGTGCATGAAGAAGCTGAACAGTTGGAGCATGCGGCCTCTGACGCCTTGATTAATCGGATGGAAGAGGTGTTGGGGTTTCCGTCGGTGGATCCGCATGGCGACCCGATTCCGTCGCAGAACGGGAAAATGCCGAAGCTGAAATCGTCGGTGTTGTTGTCGGAGTGTAAGGTCGGAGATCGGTGTGAGATTGTCCGGGTGAGCGATTCGGATGATCAGTTTCTTCATTATATAGATAGCCTGGGTCTGGCGTTGAAAAAAATCGTATTGGTATCGTCCGTACGGTCGTTTGATAAATCGATGGTCGTGGATGTGGAAGGAAAGGAACAAAGTATCAGTCAATTTGCGACACAACATATTTGGATTCGAAAGGAGAAACAAGTCAAATGAAACATTTTCTATTAGCTCTACTGTGTTTTGCATGTGTGGGTCATAGTGCGTATGGCGCGCCTAAAAAGATTCAGGCGGTCTGCACGATTGGAATGATTACGGATATCGTCCAAAACGTCGGGGGTGATCGCGTGGACGCCGTTGGCTTGATGGGCCCGGGCGTTGATCCGCATTTGTATCGCGCCTCCGAGGGCGACGTGGGCAAATTGTCCAAGGCCGATATGGTGTTTTATAACGGTCTGCATTTGGAGGCCAAGATGGGGGAAATATTGGAAAAAATGGGGCGATTCAAGACGACCGTCGCCGTGACGGACTTGATTCCAAAGGAAAAATTATTATCGCCAGCTCAATTTCAAGGACAGCACGATCCGCATGTGTGGTTTGACGTGCAGTTTTGGATGTTGGCCACCCTAAAAGTTCGCGATGCCTTAATTAAAAAGGACCCCGCGTATAAGGCGGAGTATGAAACGCGCGCCAATGCGCACCTTGCAAAATTGGAGGCGCTGGATAAGAAGATTAAAAAAGATGTTGAGTCGGTTCCAAAGAAACAACGGATTGTGGTAACAGCGCATGACGCATTTAATTATTTTGGGCGCGCTTATGGGTTCGAAGTCGTCGGATTGCAGGGGATCAGCACGGAATCCGAAGCCGGAACCAAGGATGTTCAAGACTTAGTGAATTTTATTATCCAAAATAAAGTGAAGTCCATTTTCATTGAAAGCTCGTTACCCAAGCGCAACATCATTGCGGTTCAGCAGGCAGCAAAAGCCAAGGGCTGGGAAGTAAAGGTCGGCGGGGAATTGTTTTCGGATGCGATGGGTCGCGCCGGTACCCATGAGGGTACTTACATAGGAATGATTGAACATAATATTAAAACGATCGTGGAGGGTCTTCGATGAATATCAAGTATCTAGTTTTAGGTTTAATGATCACAGCGTCACCGGTTTTGGCGGATTCGATTGTGACCGATCGCCCGGATTTTACGGAAAGTACCGGCGTGGTTCAGAAATTGCAGATTGAAGCGGGGTTCACGCGATCTGAAAAATCGCCCAATAGCCCGAACACCAGCCATGGCGAAGTGTTGATTCGTATTCCTTTGAATTCCAAAGTTGAAGGCCGGATCGGCCTGGAAGACAATTCGATCGGCTTGAAATATAAACTGGCCGACAATATGGCCTTTATCGCCGCTACCGGACCGGAACCGGTCGTGAAGTTTT
>CAYGHZ010000211.1:0-3964 GCA_964349635.1 uncultured Candidatus Marinamargulisbacteria bacterium | reverse complement strand
TAGTTATTTTGTAGATCGACAATCGCCTCACGCGTTTTTTCAGATAACTCCAATGCCAATTTCTGAATATCGCCTTTAGACTCAGGCGCTTTGAACAAAATGGGTTTTCCGATTGTAAAACTGATTTTTCCGGGACGTGCGAGAAGACGCTTCTTGTTCAAAATTTTATTGGAACCGTTCAGATAGACCGGAACGATCGGCAATCCGGTTTGCGCCGCCAGCATAAACGCGCCTTTTTTGAATGGACCTATTTTTTCATCAGCGGATCGGGTGCCCTCGGGATACAACATCACGGATCGGCCTTCTTTTAATTTTTCCTGAACGTCTCTTAAATTTTCGATGGCGACCCTGGGATTGTCGCGATCGACCGTGAAATGGCCTTGCGTTTTGATGTCCCATCCCAATATTGGCACGTTCAAGAGTTCTTTTTTGGCAATGATCGATATTTTTCGATTGAGGACTAACAACGTGACAACGATATCGATATGACTTTGATGATTGCTGGCCAAAATAAAATTGCCTTTGGGCAGGTTTTTTCGACCATGAACCACCAGCCGAATTCCTAAAACAAAAAAACCAAGCCGAATAAAGGGCTGCGTCATGCGCTGCGACGCCCACTCGCGATCTTTAAAAAACCAGACCGTTGTTATGGCCAAAATAAAATGGGAAATGAAGGCAATCGCGCAAACAATCCATAACAGTAACGTGTAGAAAAAAAGTAGGATTTTCATATGTTATTATTTTAGTATATGTCATCTTTGATTATGTCCCAATCCGGAACACGCGGCGTTGTCGGGCAGACGCTCACGCCTCACGTTGTTTTGAAAACCGTTCAGGCGTTTGGCAGTTATTTGGGAAAAGGGCCTGTCATCGTTGGCGGAGACACCCGAACCTCTCACGAAATGATCAAGGGCGCGGTGATTTCCGGTCTGATGTCGATCGGCATCGATGTGATCGATATCGGCAAAGTCCCGACACCCACTGTTCAGCAAATGATCAGGCACCACAAAGCCACAGGCGGCATTGTCATCACCGCCTCGCACAATCCGATCGTGTGGAACGGCTTAAAATTAATGAACGCCAGCGGATCGTTTATGAATGTCGCAGAATATGCTGCTTTTATGAAGTTTTACGAGTCGGACAAACCGGCGCTGGCGACCTGGTCAACGGTTGGAAAAATTCGGGTGGATGAAACGGCGATTCAGAAGCATATTGACCTGATTTTATCGGTGATTGATCCCACGTCCATTCAGAAAGCGGGACTTCGCGCGGCGATCGATCCGAACAACGGGGCCGCATGCATCGCTGACAAAATTTTGATGGAACGATTAAACGTAAAATACGACATTATTCACGGCGACCCCACCGGGGTTTTTAGCCATAACCCGGAACCGGTTAAAGGCAATCTTCAGTCCTTAATGGCTTTTATGCAAGAAGGCAACTATGACATTGGTTTTGGCCAAGACGCCGACGCCGACCGGTTGGTGATTTTGGATGAAAAGGGCGGATTTATCGGCGAAGATTATTCGTTAGCGTTTTGCGTCGATTATATTTTGTCGCAGGAAAAAAGCAGCGATAAAAGAGTCGTAGTGAATTTATCGACGTCTCAAGTGATCGATTTTGTCGCCAGGAAACATGGCGCGGCGATTACCCATACCAAAATTGGCGAGTCACACGTCACCGAAGGCATTCGCAAAGAAAAAGCGTGTGTGGGCGGCGAAGGAAATGGCGGCGTGATTTATCCGAAAGTGGGTTGGGGACGGGATAGTTTGGTGGGGATTGTGGTGGCATTGAAACATTTGGCTGAAAAGAAACAGACTGTTTCACAAATTGTTTCGACATATCCCAGCTATACAATGCTGCGCGAAAAAATTGAGGCGGGGTCGAAAGACGAAGTCAGTTCTTTAATTAAATCCATTGAAACATTATTTAAAGAGTACCCGCAAAATACGCAAGACGGCGTGAAAGTGATAATGCCGGAGTCTTGGGTGCATGTGCGGCCGTCGAATACGGAACCGATTGTGCGGATTTTTATTGAGACGCCGGCCAGCCAAAATGGGAAAGAAATTTTCGAAAAAATTCAGCGGCTTTTTTTAAAATAAGTCAGAGGACAGGATTCAAACATCGAACATCCCATTTCCAACCGCACTTCGGGAGCCAATGCGGCATAGCGCTCATCCAGGATCTGCTTTATTTTGGGATGGGTGTCGTTCATTTCGCCCTCCTTCGCCCAGGTCATTTTCATACCCAACCCGCCATCACCTCCAGCCACGCCGGCGAATCGTTTAAACAAGGAATTAGCTGAAAGCTATCGCCGCCCGCATCCAAAAATAATTTTCGACCCCGATCCCCTATTTCTTCCAACGTTTCCAAACAGTCCGACACAAACGCGGGACACACCACAGCCAGACGTTTAACTCCAAATTTCCCCAATTCCACCAACATCTCATCCGTAAATGGCCGCAACCACGGATCGCGGCCCAACCGGGATTGGAAAGAAAGCGAATATTCATTGGACTTTAAATTCAATTTCTCGGCCACCATCCGCGTAGTGCGAAACACCTGAGCACGATAACAGGTTGGCAAGGACATCGTTGCGGTATCGCAGCAGGTTGGCGTTTTCAGACAGTGTCTGCCGGTAGGATCGGCTTTTTGAATATGCCGTTCGGGAAGCCCGTGATAGCTAAACAGGATGTGATCAACGTTTTGATACGGGCGGATCGAGTCTGCCAACGCAGAAATATAGCCGGGATCATCAAAAAATGGCGGGTGGAATTTAACAACTTTTCCCTGGACAACGCGACGCACTTCATCAACCGCCGTTTGATACGACGATGCTGCATAATGGGGATACATCGGGATCACATATACTTCGTTGGCGTCCAGGCTATTCAGCGCTGATTCGATCGAGGGGTTTCCGTATCGCATCCCTAACGCTACCGGAATCGACAATTTCGATTGCAATCGAGCCCGAACTTTTTCCGATATCACCACCAGCGGCGACCCTTCTTCCGTCCAAATGCTTTTGTAGGCCTTGCCAGTTTCTGCGGGGCGCTTCGGCAAAATGGTTCCGTGCACAATTAGCCAGCGCATCAGAAAGGGTACATCCAGGACGTGGGGATCCATCAAAAACTGCGCTAAATAGCGCCGCACATCCGGTTCATCAGGCGAATCCGGCGAGCCGAGGTTTACTAGCAAAACGCCTTTAGAAATAGTATTTCCGCTTGGGTTTTTCTGAGTAAAAGTCATCGAAGGCTTGATCAATGGGCTCGTCGCGATAGTTTTGGCGAAATGGCGTAAATTTGGGGCGGCTCTCGTCCAAAATAACAAGTTTTTGCGCGTAGTGTTTCATCAGATCTTCTTCTTCCAAAAACCGGCATAATTTCGAAAACCGGAAGCCTGGATAGCGATAAAACAGGCCGGAGGCATTATCCATATTGGGTTTGATAATAAACAGATTTTCTTTGGCGCGGGTTAATGCGACGTAAAGCAATCGACGTTCTTCTTCGATTTGATCGGCGTCATCTAGGGATTGGAAAGAGGGCAACAAGCCGTCGACTGCCGAAATCAAAAACACGGTATTCCATTCCATTCCCTTGGCGGAATGGATGGTGGAAATCGTCAATTTTTCGTCGTCGCTTTCTTCGGCCGAGCTGCCGGACTGACTTCCATCGGGTGGTTCCAAGGTCATTTCGGTTAAAAACGATTCCAGATCGTCGTAGCGTTCAGCAATGACGACCAACGAATCCAAATCCACCTGGCGTTTTTTAAAGTCGTCGTATTGGGTTTGGAATAGCGGCTTATAAAATTCGATCATCGCCAGCGCTATTTGCGAGACCTTCGCCGGTCGGGGATCGAGCACCAAATTAAACAGTTCCATCAGCGACGCATAAAATGGTTTCGACCGAAACTTGCTCCAATTGAATTCCAGAATTTTGCTTTTGTTTGCCACAATGGCCGACGA
>CAYGHZ010000210.1:0-3995 GCA_964349635.1 uncultured Candidatus Marinamargulisbacteria bacterium | reverse complement strand
CCTATTACCCACGATGGGCCTACCGGTGGCGCCAAAAATTGGTCTAAGACCGTCAGGCGAGGCGGCCCCTCGCAAGATGTTACGCCTTCCCGACGGCCGGTGGATGGTCGAAATCGACGAGGATACTGCAAAACGCGCCCAATCGCTGCGCTATGACATTCACATGCCGGTCAGCGCTACTCATCCCGGGATGCCGACCGCATTTGCAAAGACCATCGAAGCGTCTAAAACGGCTCTCACGCTTGACCTTGATCTCTGGCCGGAGCTTAAGAAAAAACTGGCGGAAACCAAAATCGGCTCTGGGATGCCTCTCTTCGAACTAAATAACGCCATTCTGGATTTAGCTCAGTGGTTTTCAGCCCCCTCGCAAACAACGTATAGCCGCACTGCCGAAACAGCGGCGCTTTATGCCAATTCCAAGGACAATCCGATTAATACCTTCTTTCGCGTCCGAAAAGGAGTGTGCGATGAAAGCGCCAAGGCATTCACCGCAATTTTGCAGTGCTATTACGGCCTACCGGCGCGAATGGCCAGCGGGTTTTCAGCCACAAACGGCACGATATCCGGCACCGGTCATGGGTGGGTGGAAGTCTATATACCGGATCGGGGATGGACCCGGTTTGACCCTACATCCGTCGCCATGGACGCCCCTACCCGCTCCTACCTCGCAAAACAAGACGAAGCCTATACGAAACATATGGAGGATACCCAGCTTCAACTCGCCAAAGAAACCAATTATGTATCCGAAGTCGCCAAAGCTGTCGCGGCCGAACGCCCCATTTCGATTCCGGTTGCGCGAATAGCGCCGATGGAAAACCTAAGCCTAAAAACAGCGATCAAAAATGGCCTTGCTGCGTCACCAGCCCTAGCCAACATCCGACGAGACACCACCACCGTTCAGGAACGGTTTAACCCCAGCCACGGCGAATTGGACATCCGCCGCCTGGAAGCCGGGATGGCTAACTGTTACCGCGTCTATGACATCGACTTGGAATCGGAACCTAAAAAAATCATCATCACCGGCTATCCGAAACCGGCCACACCGTTTGAGCCGCATATCTGGCAATCGTTGCTTGAAATGGGGCATGTCATCGAACTATTTACGGGTGAAAAGTGCATCCGGGCAACCACCGTGGAGGAAGTGATGGGCGCGCTATCCCAAATGACCGGAGATTATCCCAAAAAACTGGCCCAACAACGCTTGGGGTCGGCGGCTTCGACAGGCTCGGCCGCCTTGCTTGATCGGAATGATGTTGTTGATTTACTTCGGGCAGCCGCCAGCGTGTATGACGTTGCGTTGCGGGACCATTCTTTCAGGGCCGAAGCTGCGAAGGGTCTGGAGGAAATTCGCAGGAAGCCGTTTGCCTACACGGTTACTGTTGGGTTGCAAGAAGGCCTGGCTCTTGAAACAAGAGAACGTATTTCGGAGTTGGAAGCCAAGGAAAATCCGACCCTTACGCAATTTGATTACGTCAATTATGCCGATCTGATTGAGCCGGTAAAGTGAGCGACGCGCTGCAAAGCGATCTCCAAATCTTTAAGATTAGTCGCATAACAACACCGAATATGTCCTTCACCACCCAAACCAAACGCGCTACCCGGCACGACCGCCACTCGTTCGGATTTTAATAATTTTGTAGCAAATTCTTTGGATGAAAGACCCGTTTTTCGGATGGAGGGGAAACAATAAAATGCCCCTTCCGGCGCCACGAGGTCCAGACCCATTTCGTTAAACCGATGGACACATAAGTTACGCCGCTGCAAATACGAATCGCGCATGTCTTCAACTTCGGACTGTCCGTTTTTAAGCGCATCGATGGCCGCGTATTGGGCCGTGATGGACGCGCACATCATCGCATATTGATGGATTTTTAGAGCGCGAGAGGTCAAGTCGGCAGGAGCGCATAAAAATCCTAAGCGCCAACCGGTCATGGCAAACGCTTTCGAAAAGCCGTTAAGTAAGATCGTGCGCGCTTTCATTTTTTTAAGTGCCCCGAATGACACAAACGATTTGTCGTAGGTTAATTCGGCATACACCTCGTCGGAAATTACCCAAAAATCATGTTTTTCGGCCAGATCCGCAATGCCCTGAAGAATTTTTTTTGGAATCACCCGACCAGTCGGATTGTTGGGCGAACATAGAATAATGGCTTTGGTGTTTTTGGTGATCGCTTTTTCCAGAGCTTTAATATCAGGGATAAAATCTGTTTTTGACGTATCCAACGACCGGACGGTTCCTCCCGCCAATTGCACCAGCGGCGCATAGCAAACAAACGTTGGTTCGGGCACAATCACTTCATCGCCGGGATTCAGAATCGCACGCAACGCAATATCAATCGCCTCCGAAACGCCGACCGTAACAATGATCTCTTCGTCCGCGTCGTAACAGCAACCAAATCGCCGGTCCATATAATTTGCGATTTCTTGGCGACACTCCGGCAGCCCCTTGTTGGAGGTATAGCTGGTTTGGCCATTTTCGAGCGAATAAATCGCCTCCGCGCGGATATGCCAGGGCGTCACAAAATCCGGTTCGCCGACGCCCAGCGAAATCACGTCGTCGGATTGAGCGACCAGATCAAAAAATTCCCGGATCCCGGAGGGCGGAATTTGATCGATGATTTTTGAAAATTTGGATTTCATGGCGAGACGGCCAGACGCTCCCTCACGGATTCTTTTTCCAAAAGCACGCCTTTTTCTTTGTATTTTCTCATAATAAAGTGGGTCGCCGTGCTGACGATGCTGCCCATGGTTGCCAGAATATCGGACACAAACCCTGAGACTTCTTGCAGGCTTTTGCCTTCCATTACCACCATAAAATCGTATTGACCGGATATCAGATACAAGTCGATCACGTTTTTGTGTTTGGCGATGCGTTTGGCGATGGTATCAAAACCGGATCGTTTTTCGGGACGCACGCGAATTTCAATCAAGGCGCGAACCGTGCCGTCTTTGCCATTAAATTTCTCTTCGTTAACGACGGTAGTGTATTGAATCAACACACCCTCTTTTTCCAATTTCTCGATGGTTTGCGTCGCTTCTTTTTCAGAAATTGACAGCATTTCCGCAATATCGGCCGCGGGAATTCGAGCGTTTGTTTTTAGAATATTTAATATATCTTTTTCAATTTTTTTCATCGTGGCATCCTTTAAGCGATTGAAATACTAATGGTTTCCGGGCCGACATACGCTGATAACACGGCGCACCCTTCTTCCAAATAGACCGGTGTATTGGGAAATTTTCTCTTAATTTGGTTCACCAAATCCAGCGCTTCTCCATAGAGATAATTGTAATTGATCATGATTGCATCGACGTACCCGCGCCGCGCTTCAAATTCTTCCAGCAATAAGTCGTACATTAATTCCAGCGCTTCGGTTTTGAGTTTGCAGCAGCGCAAAATATCGATCTCGCCGGTGACAGGCCGTACGGTAAATACCGGCTTAAATTCCACAAGCCGCGAGAACAATTCGTTTTGAGGAGTCGCCGACGCATTCAAATAGCCCCCGGCCAACAAATACTTCAGGCTGTTCACCGATACCAGATAAAATATCAACGGCAGTTGTTTGGAGATCAATAATTTGATTTCCCGAGAAGAATCTCCGTTATGAACGGCCTCCGCTACTTGTTTCACAAAAAGACCCAAACCGGCTCCGGTAGATTTTGAATCAATTGGTACCACGGTGACACGATCTGAAACGCGCTTTGCCGCCGTTTCCGCGTTTGCTGACGTTTCGGACATCTTTGAAGAAATATGAATCGAATAAATCGTTTTAAAGCCTTTTTTATGCAAATCCAAATAATAGGCCTCAAATTCCTCGACGGTCGGCGGCGATGTGAATGGTTTTGATTTGGCCGTTTTTAGCTTTTCCCAAAATGCCGTAGTCGTGATGTTGACATTGTCTTTGTACTCTTTACCATCCAATGTAATTTTTAATGGGATCATCTGAATATTTAGTTTTTCTTGAATGTCTTTCGGTATGGCGGCGGTGCTGTCTGTT
>CAYGHZ010000209.1:2937-4027 GCA_964349635.1 uncultured Candidatus Marinamargulisbacteria bacterium | reverse complement strand
CAAAAAGGAATTCGAGAGTCAAGGGTTTTTATATGGGAATTTTGTGATGGGTGGGTGACTTCGGAAGCAGGTTTAATTATTGACCGCGGAGGGAACTTTAAATTCAATATGCAAATTCATGGATCAGGGGCATTAAGCTCGGCGGGAGGAGTCAAAAACGTGGGGCTTCCGCTTGCCGGAGAACTGGCGGCAAGGACGGCGGATGCGATTAGAAATATTGCTTTGCCTCAAGCCACCGCCGCTGAAATAAAAAACGAACCCAAAAATTTACCCCATTAAATTTGATCGGCGACCGCGCCGGAAAATGACCGGTTTACCTGACCATAGATGGACAAGAAGCGCATGAACTCCCGGTCAAAATCTTTTCTTCCGGATTGCCTCAAGCGGCGCTGGAGTTCCTCTCGTTGTTTAAGGGTCATTGCGTTGAACAGCTTGGCCGCAATCATACCGATTTTGGCCCGATTTATGCTTTTCGGATCAAACGCATAGTCGAACAAAGTAATGACCGTGGCAAATTTTTTTTCCTGATGCATTTGTGGAAAAACCTGTCTGACGAAATCGTTTCGGCCGGAGTCTTCGTCATTGATTAGCATATTGAGGAATTCAGGCGCTCCCTGGATTAGATTTCCTTCAACTTGGGATTTCGGATAGGTGGGGAAGTCCTTCCACACGACAAGCAATAAAGCTTCTTTTCCAGGCAGGTAATTATTTAAAAGTTTTATGTCCAGGCTAAGCTGCTCACCAAGGAAAGACACGTTCGCATCCGATGTCCTTTCGTCCCGAATTTTCATGCATTCCAAATACAGCAAATCGGTAATCTTTTTATCCCAAATGTTTTGCTCGACATGGGAGTCCAACCAATTCGCCAAATCTTCCGCCCAGTACCGCATGCTTAGCAGGTGTGTGCTCCCTTTGTCGCCGTCGATTTCGGCAGATTGGGCGTGGGGAAGTTGGAAAGCGCTGAGTTGATTAAATAAAGAGAAAAGCTCCGCTTGGCCCGGCTGACGGAAATATTTTGAGAATTCTCCCCGAGTTTCCGGGGGCAATGTATGCAGTAGAAATTGTAGGCATTTTTTGAGGGTTTCCTGCC
>CAYGHZ010000209.1:0-2927 GCA_964349635.1 uncultured Candidatus Marinamargulisbacteria bacterium | reverse complement strand
GCATTAATTCCAACATTTCGTTTCGTTGCCTTGGCGAACAATGACGGAATACGTCGTGAATATAGTGCGTCCCGGCTTCGCGATCCCAAACACAAAAATCTACCAGGGAAGAAGTATCATAATTTTGTGAAAATCGTGTCGTGTTGGGTGTAGCCATCAATAGAAACATTTTTTGAGTTCTTGCATCGATATTTTTCCCTAATAGCCCAAACAATTCTTCCAAGGATCTATCCTTAAAGAGTCTTTTAAGAATATAAACGGTTGCGTCGGTGATGCTTCCGCTTTTCGAAACATGAAGCATTTGATGCAATTTTTCCTTGCATTCCTGAATGTCTTGGTGAGTTGAAAACCCCATACGCACAGCGTCTTCCAAAAAGACGTTCAGCCATTTTTCCATTGTGCAAAGCCACTGGCTTGTAGGTTCAAGGATAAAATAGGCTTTTAGCGTTTTTTCTAATTCAGTTTTCTGTAGATCATTTAGCGACATTGTGTCTGAATCCTTTCAGTGAAAGCTGAAGATTTCCGATTTGTGATTATTCCCTCTCGCGCATGAACTAAAACATAGTTGACATGTTTAGTTATTCGCCGGAAAGGGAAGTGTTGTCGGAAAGGCCGTTGTTTTGCTTGAGTTTGGGGAGGCGGGGGCGAGTGCAGGGCAAATTTCTTGATGTGACGCGCTTAAAATCAACAACAATGCTGCCGATCAGCGAAAATCAACCTTTCAAAGGCGGGACAACCAAATTGATCTTTGATCAGCTTAAGGTGGATCTTGATGACTCTAAGACAACGCAATCAATCACCTATTTCTATCGTAAACCGGGATCGAAAAAATTTGACGGCACGTTTACGGTAACGCGGTTGGGCTGGAGCATAGACTGGGGAAATTCTGAGGGTGACGATGGCAAATATCGTTTTGATGAAAAATCAGGCATCATTTATTCAAATGTGAACGGCGTTGAAAAACCGTTTCAAGGGAACAAACCAGCCGTGTTATCCAAATTGAAACACATCATGGCAGAAATTGCCGGAAAGAGAGCGCGAATGAAGACAAGGTAGGCAGCCACTATCTCCATGGGAGGGGAAAAAATGAATAATTTAGGTAACGTGTCCGGACCGCATTCGGCCTCAAACGCTGGGGCGCCGTCTGACCCTGGTAGCCCTATTTCAGGTCAGCATGCCGGTACCGCCACAGCGGTGCTTCAGCGTGTTGTACTCCCGCAAGCCGAAGCAGCTCTGGATCGCCAGTCTAGCTTAGGGCCTGCGAAGTCAGGAGACCCCAGCCCAACAAGCCCCAAAAGCAGCAGTGCTGCTCCCACCTCAGCCGACGGTAGTCTCGCCGACGCCGCTGCACGCGCTCAAATTACATTTACGCCTCCGCCCGCGACAGATAATGCAAATCTGGTTAAGTTAGATATGAAGGTGGGCGCGGACGGAAATGTTGAACTCTCGTTTGGGATCGGCGAGCCGGCTAAAGCGGAAGAGAAAGGGGTTGTGGCAAAGGCAGAGGCCAAGGGTGGTAAGGAGGCAGGCGATCAAAAAGTTGAGGGAGGTTCAGCTCCGGCTACTCAGGCACAGGCTTCGGTAGATGCCGAGGCAACGGCAACCGCAGGTAGAGCGGCGCAAAATACGGAAACCGAAGGAAAATCGCAAAAAGCGGGCGAAACGGAAGGTTCCGGCAAAAAAGCCTCTGCTCCATCCGAAAATCCGCTGGCGGAGGTCAAGGGAGGAGAGAACAAGACAGAACCCAAGAACGACACATTAACAGGAAGCGGCAAGACTCCGACTAAAGAGCATCCTGAAGCAGAATATGCTCGCTCCTCACGACGGCCAGGCGGAGCCAGACGACTTCAAATAAGAACAATGGAAGCCACTCGAAATTCGTTAGAAATACTGAAGCGCACCATTTTTACGCCAAATACTCAAACCAAAACCTCGTCCGCCGCTGAAACCTATAAATTGCCGGAATATGCGAAAGATATTCAATCGTTTATCGACAATGCATTGGCAAAATACCTTGACGCTCAGGCAACGGAGACATCGTCAACGCCCGCCGTTGTTTCGGCGACTTCTACTCCGTCCGCGGTTCCGGTCGCCAAATCCGGCGATGAGGTTGTGAAGGAACTAAAAAATGAGACCGACACGGTGTCGCACAAGATTTATGACTCGGTTAAGAAATTCCAGAGTCGCGACGAGGCTAGCCTCACCCCGGCGGAGAAGGAAGAGATGAAGAGCGTCATGACCGCATTTAGCGTATGCAAAGTCAACTTCGATACCCTTCGTGGTGGCAGTAGCGTCTATGGGCAGTCGGAGAAACAATTCAATGCTCCTCCCGAAGGCTATGGCGGCTTTGGCATCACAAATCCAACCGAGCCGTTGCACAATCAGTGGGGACAGGCGATGCAGAACTGGCTTCAAGATCATTTTCCGGGTCTTTGGCAAGAAGTAAATCCGGGCGCTACGCCAACGACGCCTCCCCCTGCGCCGCCCGGGGCGGCAGACAAAAGTGACACGACTGCGACTGCGACTGCGACTGCGACGGCCCAACCCCCAGTCAAAACCCCGGATGCGCCACCTCCGCCGCCGCCCCCTCAAACCGTCGCTACGCCATCTCCCACGCCTGTCACATTCGATTCGTTAATGAAGGAATTAAAATTGGAAGGGTCATCCAAGAACGAAGAAATAGCAACAAGGATCGGTCAGCAGCCCAATGCCGACGACTGGTTTACGAAATTTCTGGCTTCTATCAAAGATGATGGTTCCAAGGCAGAACTAAAGACTACTCTGGAAGCTAAGAGGGACGCTATAAAGATAGAAGCGGAAGCCAAGGCGAAAGAAACTGCGGATGCTGCCGCCGCTACCTCAAAGACATTGAGCCGATCCACAGACACCAAGCTTTATGCCGTGTCCCGAGATCCACAGACTCTGGC
>CAYGHZ010000208.1:0-4062 GCA_964349635.1 uncultured Candidatus Marinamargulisbacteria bacterium | reverse complement strand
ATTCGATGGCCTATCAAATTCGCCTAGAGCTGCGATACCGTTGATTTTTCCGTATTCAAGAGGCCAACGGTATTCCGAGAGTAAAGGCCCGGAGATTATTTTTTTCATACCTAATTGTCGCTTGTGCAAAGCAAAAAATTGCATGATGGCTTTTGTTATTGGATATCACAGTTTTGATTTGGGCCAAATTCGAGCCGCGGTTGCTTCATCGACATTGCCACCGGTGAGAATTACCAACACGTTTTGGCCTTCTTCTTGTCTCGCCAACCATTGATTTGCCGCCGCCATTGCCAAGGCGGCGGTGGGCTCGATAATGACGCCTTGCTGGAGATGGGGGCGCAAAAGCGAATTAAGTTTTTGTGTCCAGAAAATGATTGCGTCTTCGTTTACTTCCACGAAGCCGTCTAGCTGGCGTAAGTATTGAAACGTGCGTTCGGAAATCCGGGGTGTTCGGACGCCGTCGGCGATTGTTTCCCCAAGGTGGGGTGCTTCGACGATTCGACCTTGCCGGATCGATTCGGCCGCGTCGTTTACCGCCAGCGGCTCTGCCGCGAAGGTTCGAATTCTTGGTGATGCGCTCGACGCGACAACCTGAGTGCCCGACGCCAGACCGCCGCCCCCACAAGGAACAAAGACAACACCGGGTCTTGCGCCTTGTTGCAACGCTTCGTAAAGGACAGTGCCTTGGCCTTCAATAACCGAGTCGTGATCGAATGGCGGGATAAGGTAGGCGCCATTCGCCTCAATTTCAGCCGCAGCCATTTCAGCTTCAGCCCGGTTTCTGCAGACTACAACCTGGGCTCCCAGGTCACGGGTAGCCTGAATTTTCACTTTTGATGCGTTTGCCGGAATAAAAATGGTGGCCGGGATTCCAAGCTCTCTTGCCGCCCACGCTACGCCCTGGGCATGGTTTCCCGAGCTATAGGCGACGACCCGATTTGGCAGCTGGCCTAGTCCCTGCAATTTTTTCAAGGCATTTAATGCGCCCCGTGCTTTAAAGGCGCGGACTCTTTGATTGCATTCCAGCTTGAACGTGATGTGATGGCCTAATTCTCGGTTTAGACTTTCCGACGTTACGATGTCGGTCGCGTGGATCTGATCTCGGATTCGTTCATAAGCGGCGGCTACGTCGCGAATAGTAATAGGCATTCTGACTTGTGAAGCGCTAATCATTTTTCGCTGGCCCATCGACATCTACTTTATAATAGTATTTTTATAAGGTGTAAAAATGAAAATTAATCTCTTATAGATCGGTTTTTTAATATCCTGTTAGAATAACTGAGATGTTTTCGTTTCCCCGACTATTTTGGACATGGCTGGTTCTAGGCGCTCTTGGCGGATTTTTCGCTGGCATCTATTGGAACGTCTTATCGTTTATTACTCGATTATTAGGCGGCGCCGGTGGGGTTTGGATGGTTATTTTTATGACGCTTGCGGGTCTATTGGCGGGCTTAGTGATCCATTATTTGGGAGAACCGGGCGAAATTAGTTTGGTGGTGGATAACATCCGATTTAATAACGGGCAGTTGGATGCTAAGCGCAATCCGTCGATGGTGTTGTCGTCCCTGCTTTGCATCGGATCGGGCGGAAGCGCAGGGCCGGAGGCTCCGCTGGTACAGGTGACCGGATCGTTGGGGTCGTGGTGGGGGAAAAAATTAAAATTAAAAGGGGAAGAGTTTCGATCTATGACGATTGCCGGAGTAGCGGCCGGGTTTACCGCGCTTTTTGGGGCGCCGTTGGGCGGCAGCTTTTTTGCGTTGGAAATTTTGCATCATGAACATGTAGCGGAATATTTCGAAGCATTGATACCGGCATTTGTGGCCAGTTGCGCCAGTTATATCGTATTTGCGATGACCACCAATCTTGGGTTTGGACCTACGTGGAGATTCCCCCAAATTGTTTTTCCGATTCAGCTTCATGATTATGCAACGGCCATTCTATATGGTGTGGTCGGCGCGTTGGCCGCATGGGTGTTTATCGGATTTTTTAATTTGGTGAAATTGGGGTTTGGGAAAGTTAAAATGCCGATTTTTGTTTCGACGGCCGCCGGTGGTTTTCTGTTGGGAATGATCGCTTGGGTTGCTCCGCTTTCTCGTTATTTTGGACATGATCAAATGGTTCAAATGATTCGAAATATCGATGCGCTGGATGTGCTGCTGTTGCTTATCGTTCTTAAGCTTGTGGCTATTAGTATCACGGTCGTTAGCGGTTGGCGGGGAGGGATCATTATCCCACTCTTTTTTGTCGGCGCCTGTGTCGGTAAGCTGATTGTGATGTTTGTTCCGGACGCCAATTCCGCTTTGACCATTGTTTGCGTGATGGCGGCGATCAATGCCGCGGTAACAAAAACGCCCGTTAGTACGACGCTGCTTTTAGCGTCCCTAACGAGCGTTCATCAAATGGTTCCTATCTTTTTTGCGAGCTTAACCGGGTTTTTCTTGTCGCCTAAAGCGCCCTTTATTAAGTCGCAGATTTCTCGATTATCGTGACGTGGCTTCCGTTGTAACGCACATTGCGCGCATCATGCAGTGGTAGGTGCAAGCCATTGTAAATAGAACGGTTTGGCCGATGATCAGTAGCACAATGACTGTCCAAAGCCATCGGTGGCTGTGACAATGACACCCGTTGTGTTTCCAGCCGCGATATCCGCAACCGTCCTTACTTTTTTCCTGAGATTCTTGATTTTCCGAAGACATAATTTTCCTCCCTTGAGATTATTTTGAATCAAAACGAATTATATCAGGCCGCGTTGCAAACGCTAGCGCGCCGACCAGACAAACCAGTCCACCCACGCGCAGTGTCAGTGGTATTCCGATTTCTTGTGCCATCGTTCCTAACAAAAGACTTCCGAAAGGGCCGATCCCAACGGCGGCGATCGTAAAAAGACTCATCACGCGGCCGCGTTTGTCGTCGTCGACCAAGGTTTGCAATATCGTGTTTCCGGACGCCATCTGAACGATCATGCCCAGTCCGCAGACGGCCATAAAAATAAATGCGGTTTCTATTTTAGATGTAAATGAAAGTAGAATTAGGCTAACGGACGAAATTAGTGAGGCTGCGGTGATCCATTTTATTAGACCAGCCGTTGTTTTGCGGGACGCTAGGTAGAGCGCTCCCGAAAAGGCTCCCAGTCCGGCAGATGCCATCAAAAATCCCAAGGTCCGAGGTCCGCCATGTAGGATGTCGCCGACAAAGGCCGGTAGCAAAATGGTGTACGGAAACGCCAAGAAATTAAACAGTGTGACAATCATCAAAATATGGCGAATTTTTGGATTGCCAAAGGCAAACATAATCCCTTCTTTCAGTTCGTTTATGGGATGGGTAATTCGAGCCTTTACCAATCGGGCTGGGATTTTCATGTTAAGCAACGCGAGAATCACAAAAAAGAAGCTGCCCGCATTAACCAAAAAACACATGCCTTCGCCAACCAATGCCACCATGATGCCGCCGATGGAAGGGCCGATCAGACGGGCGCCATTAAAGATAGAGGAATTTAGCGCAATCGCGTTGCCCAAATCCTGCCGGTCCTCAAGCATATGCACCACAAACGATTGGCGCGCCGGAATGTCGACCGAATTAATCAGACCGAGTGACAAGACCAGCACAACGATATGCCACATTTGAATTTGGCCGCTTAATATAAGGAAGGCAAAAATGAGAGCCTGAATCAACGCGAAAATTTGTGTCCATATTAATATTTTGTGATTGTTGTAGCGATCGACCAAAACCCCTGCGAATGGCGAAAACAAGAAGACCGGGATTTTATCGGCGAATCCGATGATTCCTAGAAAGAATACGGAGTGGGTTAATCGAAAGACTAGCCAGCCCACGGTGATTTGTTGCATCCATGTTCCAATGAGCGAAACGCCTTGCCCGGCGAACCAAAGGCGGTAATTTTTATGACGCAGCGCTCGGAAAACGTGTTTCACGGATGGGGCGTAATCGCAAGGATGGTAATGGTGTTTTTTTCGGGCCCGTAATACCAGAAAATGCGAAATGCCGCCGGCGTGTTGTTTTCGGCATAAGACTCAAAAAGTTGCTCGCCGTTTGGGCCTTTAATGG
>CAYGHZ010000207.1:2316-4071 GCA_964349635.1 uncultured Candidatus Marinamargulisbacteria bacterium | reverse complement strand
GTGGGGCACAGCGTTCCCAAAACTAAACTTTTTCGGCAAACTTCTTAATCAACTTACGTTTACTCTGTCCGTATTTTTTAAGCTCATTTTTGAAAAACGAAAAATCTTGGTCGTCACTAATCCGCCGATGATGGGATTTTTTTGCGCTCTCCTGAAAAAGAATTTTGTTTATTTGGTGTTTGACGTCTATCCCGAGTCCGCCGTTCAGGCCGGCATTCTTTCTCAAAAAAGTCTGCTTGCGGCATTATGGCGCAGAGCCAGCGAATTTACTTATGGCCGCGCAAATAGAATTATTGTTTTGGGCCGCTGCATGAAACATCGCGTCGGGCATGATGCCAATGTCATCCATGTCTGGAGCGATGACGCGCTTATTCAGGCGGCAAAAAAAGACGACAATCCCTTTTATTCGAGATGGAATTTGTCCGGTAAATTTGTCGCTTTATATTCCGGAAATATGGCGCGCTTCCATGATATGGAAACCATTATGAATGCGGCAGAAAAGCTTCCCGATGTTTTGTTTTTATTTGTCGGCGATGGGCATAAAAAGAAGGCCATGATGCAGCGCCACTTAAACAACTGCCGGTTTTACGATTATGTCCCTAAGGAAGAGCTAGGACACTTACTGCAAGTCGCGGATGTGGGACTTGTGTCTTTGATGGAAGGTCAGGAAGGCTATTCCGTTCCGTCAAAAACATACGGGATCATGGCCGCCGGAAAACCGGTGGTTGCGATTGTTCCTGACGCGTCGGAAATTGCGTTGATGATTCGCGAAGAACAGTGCGGAATTGTCGTTAAACCTGGCGACGTTTTAGGCCTGCTTAAGGCCATCAAAACGAGCGATCCGAAAATGGGCGAAAACGGTCGGCGAGCGATTCGGGAAAAATATAATCTTCACAATGCCGCTGAACATTATGCTACTCTTTTAAGATAGATGGAACGAAAACGCGCCTTATTTATTTTTGACGTTATTTTTGCCGCGTTGTTTTTTGTTTTGGTGATGGGCATCCCCCTCGTCTTTACGTCGTTGACGCGCTCCGTATTTGAAGTCAATAAAATGCTTCTGTGGCGCATCGTGACGATTTTGACCATGGGCACATGGCTTTTCCGATACTTTTTGATGAAAGACAACGGCGAGGAAAAGGCCGGATGGCAAAAAATCGGGATTGAAATTCCGGTTGCGCTTTGGTTAGGGTTTAATGTTCTTTCGACACTTTTTTCGCAGAATGTCCGGATCAGCATCATCGGTGCCTACGATCGCTGGGAAGGCATTATTACGCTGATTAATTACATGATTTTGTTTGTCATGTTTGCCAAACTGGTTACTAAAAAATTTCAGCTTAATGTCGTCTTGTGGGGCCTGTTTATTTCGACGGGAGCCTCGGCTATTTACGGCGTCTTTCAGAGTTTGGGTTACGATTTTATGCATTGGAGCGTGGATCCGACGGCGCGTGTCTTTGCCTGCATCAACAATCCCGTTCACTTCTGCGCCTATGTCGGGATGCTGGTTCCGGTTGGGATCGGCTGGCTGCTTTATTTGTCCACGGTCGAACAACAAACCAAAAAAGATGAAATTGTGAAATGGATCGTATTTACGGCGACTACCCTGATTTATTACTCTCAATTTTTATCGTTTTCGCGCGCCACCTGGATTGCCTTTGTCGGCGTTATGCCGATTTTTTATATGTTGGTCACCGGAACATTCGACACCCGAAGCAATCGTCATTTTTTGATCGATTTTCTTATTACCGTCGTCGC
>CAYGHZ010000207.1:0-2306 GCA_964349635.1 uncultured Candidatus Marinamargulisbacteria bacterium | reverse complement strand
GCACTGGCCATGATTCATCTCACCTCGCGTCTCGGGCTGGCGCTTGCCATTCCGGCCATATCCGTTCTCGTTATTTATTTGGCCTATTCTTTTTTTACCCGGCGCGATCTCAAGGAATTTTTCAGTCGAATCGTTATTATTTTGATTTTTGCGAAACTTCAATATGTCGCCGTTTCGTTTTGGTCGATGGGCGCCTATTTAGGGCTTTTGATTGCCTATTATTTCCTGGCGCTTCGCGGCAATCGGACATTGCTTAAAGAAAAAAAATTCTGGCTTTATGGGTTTCTGTTTATCTTTGCGATGGTCATTATTATCCCCAGTTTGCCGGGGCATTTCAGCAATAGAGGATTGTCGGCGGTCAAAAACGTGTCCAGCAAGGTCGAAAGCTACGGTCACGACGCGATCAAGGGCACGGCCCGGACCTCGATGTGGAAGAGCTCCGCTCCGTGGATCAAGGATTATTGGCTGCTGGGCAGCGGCCCGGATACCATCAAGTTTATGTATCCCAACTACCGCCGCCCGGAATACGGTATCTTAGAAGGCGGCCATAATTTCACCCCCGATCGCCTTCATAACGAATATCTCAACACTCTAGCGACCCGGGGCGTTGTCGGCTTTTTGCTGTATTACGCCGGCGTGATTTTGGTCTGGTACGTCGTGGTTTTACGCGGATTTTTGGCGGAAAAGAACAATCCTTATCGCTACCTTGCCGCCGGATTTATGACGGGGGCGAGCGTGTATTTAGGCCAGGTTTTATTTAATTTTGGAGTGGTGGCGACATTGGTGCTGTTTTACGTTTGCATGGGACTTGCCTTGGCGGTGGTGACGCATCCCGAATTTAGAAAAGCCGATGAATAAAACGCTTAGTTTTTCCAAAATCACAATGCCCCACTGGGTACTATTTTTTATTTACGTGATTTTAGCCATCTATGCGACCGTCGAATGTGTTAAGCCTTATTTGGCGGAGCGCCACTATCGCGACGGGTTCAATTTTTCGGCGATGGAACGCACTAAATACGGGATCGAAGAATTGGAAGACGCCGTTCGGCTGGCTCCCTGGGAAACCTATTATCAGGCCGAACTTGGGAAAATGTACGAAAAATATGCCACCGAAATAAAAGACAAAGAGACGCAAATTCATCTCTATAAAAAGGCCCGGCAGCTTTATCTGTACAGCATCTATTTGGAAAATAAAAACCCCTGGTATAAAAACCGGCTAGCCTCGGTCTATTTTGAATTGTCCAATCTGATACCTGAAAAAAAAGACGATTATTTTTCGCGCGCGCAGCGACTGAATCTTGAGGCGGCGGAAGTCGATCCCAATAACCCGCTATTCCAATTAAATTATGCCTATTTCTTGCATCGCAGCGGAAATATTAAAGAAGCGGTCCCCTATTATCTGCGAACCATCGAGATTGACGACCGGATCGTGGAAGCGCGATTTAACCTGGCCGATATTCTGCGCCAAGAAGGCAAGGTACAGGAAACGCTGGATCAATACTTAAAAATTTGGGAAAAGAATCCCAGTTTTAATCGTGTTAATTTGGCCATTGCCAGTATCTACATTGCCGAAAAACAAGAAGAAAAATCGATCCCCTATTTGCAGCGCGAGCTTCAATTAAACCCCGGCCAGGAAGACGTAATGGCGAACTTAAACGCGTTTTATGTGAAATACAACCGCTGGACGGACGCGGTTCCACTTTATCGAGAGATGTTCGACAAATATCCGAAATATCGCGAGGCGTATCATCAATTCTATATTCAGGCGTTGGTGAATACCGGCCAAATTCCTCAAGCGATCGATTCGTTAAACGAATTCTTGAAGCTGTATCCCAACAACACAACGGCCCGGTACCAATTAAGTCGCCTTGAGCGCGCTACTCGTCGGCCTTAACGACCCGGCCTCCATTCGCGAGCTTGCGGAACTTGCGAAAACGGCCGGAATCTCCTCCAGCCAGTTTGTGCTGCAAACGCGGCGCCATCCGGATCACAACTATTATGTGGGGACGGGCAAGGTGTTTGATATAGCGAAATTGATCGAAGAAAAAAAATTCGAAATCTTAATTGCCGACGACGAACTGTCGCCGCTGCAACATAAAAATTTGGAAAAACAGTTGTCCATCAAGATTATGGACCGGACGAGTTTAATCTTGGATATTTTTGCCAAGCGCGCCCGAACCTACGATGCTCAGCTGCAAGTGGAATTGGCGCAACTTGAATATCTTCGACCGCGGCTGACCCATATGTGGACACATTTGTCGCGATTGGGCGGCGGAATCGGGACGCGCGGCCCGGGCGAAAAGCAG
>CAYGHZ010000206.1:0-4124 GCA_964349635.1 uncultured Candidatus Marinamargulisbacteria bacterium | reverse complement strand
GAACCGGGTAATCCGATTGACGAGTCAGAACGATATTAAGCCGATCGGGGAGCGGCCGAAACGCCGTTGGGAGCGATTCCCAGGTTTTTCGTCCCATGATCACAGCGTGGGACGTGGTTAACGTTTTGAAGAATTTCATATCGGCTTTTATATGCCACGGAAGCGCACCTCCTCTTCCAATTCCACGCGCTTCATCCATAGCTACAACGATATCAAACGGGAGGCGCTTCATATTTCACAGATTATATGTTATTTCAAGAAAATCCACCCGATGCTGAATTCTCTTCCTTGCTTCGTTCTAGCCTTTTTGTTGTTCCTGAGTTCCAGTCATTGGGCGAAGATAAATCCATTTACGGCAGACCGAGATTTTTTGTTTGCCAATGGAAGTATGTCGAATCCGGCGGGACTATCTCTTCTTTCCCAAAATCAGCTTGAAGTAAATTACAGCCAACCGTTTTTTGGCTACCAACAACTGTCGTTGGAGTCGGCGTTCCTACTCACCAAATGGTCGTTTGCATTGGGCTATCACACGTTCGGAACATCGGACATCCCGCGCGTCGCAGCCGTAACAGGAAGCAGCCGGCCCACAGCCACTGACTATTTTGTCCACGATTTCCAACGCTATGTGGCCGCGCTGTCGTTCGAAGTGGAAAAGGGAGTCAACTTTGGCGCCACCGCGACATTACTCAAGCAGCAATTAGATTCCGATTACGCGGAATCTCTGGTGGCGGATTTTGGCTTCGAATGGCAGACATCGGATTTTTTTTGGCTTGGGCTTTATTCCCAAAACTTTTTCCAGACCCCCTATCAATGGCAAAAATCCGGCTTAATCGAGCTGCTGTCTCGAAAATTCATCATCCAAACCGGATTACGATGGGACGACCATAAATTAGTGGCTTCTTCAGATTTTGATTTTTATCGCTTAGCCGGCGAAGCGCGGCTATCTCCCGCGTTTTCGCTCATCGCCGACTCGGTCTGGCAAAAGAATTTTGAGATGCGGCGATTAAGTTATGGCGCGATCCTCGAATTGGACAGTTGGGCATTGCGGTACGCCCATGTCCAATTTAGCGCAAAAGATCTGCAGGCCGACCAAGATCAACTCGGACTGCTATTTCGCTTTGGTCGATGATTGTGTATCCTTGTGAGTCGCATGGACATTACGCCTAATAAAGTCATTCACTTCATCGGTATTGGCGGCGCCGGAATGAGCGCCATCGCACGGATACTTTTAGAAAAAAATTATCAAGTCACAGGCAGCGACTTGAAGGAAAACGCCAACACAATTCGCTTGCGGGACTGTGGCGCAGAAATCTTTTTGGGTCATGATCCATCAAACCTGCGTCGCGCTGATATTATCGTTGTGTCTACCGCCATCCCGGAAGAAAATCCCGAGTACAATTTAGCGCTCCAAGAAAAACGCCCCATCCTCCGGCGGGCGGAGATGTTGGAATTCCTGATGAACCAATTCCCCAAAAAAATAGCCGTGGCAGGTACCCACGGAAAAACCACTACCACCGCGATGGTGACTCGCGTACTGGAATCGGCCAACATGCACCCCACTTATTTAATCGGAGCGGAGCTAGGCGATTACGGTGGAAACGCCGCATTGGGAACCGGCCCTTATTTTGTGGCCGAATCCGACGAAAGCGACGGTTCGTTTTTATGCCTTCACCCCAACATTAGCATCGTCAACAACATCGAGCCGGAACATCTGGAATATTTTAAGAATTTTGAAAACGTCGTCGATCATTTTACGAAGTTTATGAAAGGTACTCTGGATCGCGATGGCGTGTTAATCGTTAATTTTGACGATCCGCAAATCCGCAAAATCGTGTCCAAATTCGACGACAGCGCCATCTTTAGTTTCTCAATCCAAACGCCCTCCCGCGTCATGGCCAAAGACATCAGCCATTTGCCCGATGGCACCCGCTTTACGCTGATCATCGACGGCGACAACCATGGCGAGGTGTTTTTGAGGGTTTTTGGATTACACAATGTCTATAATTCTCTGGCCGCTATTTCGCTGGGTTTATGTGAACGACTTTCGTTAGATTTTGTCAAAAAGGGCTTGTTTGAATTTCACGGCACCAAACGTCGTTTTCAGTTCATCGGTGACCATGCAGGCATCCAAATTTTTGACGACTACGCGCATCACCCCACCGAGATCCGCACCACATTAGAGGGGGCAAAAAAAAGTCTGAATCGCCGCCTGGTTTGCGTTTTCCAGCCGCATCGCTACACTCGCACGCGCGACTTATTGGAAGTATTCCCTCAATCGTTTGACGCCGCCGATTTGGTAGTAATTACGGAGGTGTATTCCGCGCATGAAAAAAAGATCGCGGGCATTTCAGGGAAACTCATTGTCGACCGGATTTCCGGAAAAAAGAAATCGGACGTGTTGTTTATTTCAAAGAAAAGTGAAATCGCCTTTAAGATCATGCCCTATCTCAAAGAAGGCGATGTGGTAGTCACTATGGGAGCAGGCGACATTCACACGGTCGGAAAGGAAATTTATAGCCGGCTAAAGGCAAAAGGGTAACGGCTATTCTTACCAAAACAGATATCCCGATCGCGCGGCTCACCACATTCCAAAGTTCAGGAACAGTCAAAAATTTGGTGATTTTGGAATCGATGGATGAAATTAAATCGTTTCTGTCCCAAAAAACGCCGTTTTTTATGTTGGGTAAAGGTTCCAACACGCTGATCGATCCGGACGCCAACAAAACATTCGTTCAGCTTTCTGCCCACATCACCGAGCCCTCGGTCGACGGAAACAGGCTTCGAATCAACGCCGCAACTCCGGTCGCGCATTTACTTCAGGTCGCACAGTCTCACGGACTGTCCGGACTAGAGTTTTGCGCCGGAGTTCCGGCCGGCGTTGGCGGCATGGTGTTTATGAATTTCGGGTGTTGGGGTCAAGAAATTGCCCAATTTATTCATCGCGTTAGAGCCATCACCAACGAAGGGGAGGATCTTTGGTTAAGCACAGCTGACCTGCAGTTTGGTTATCGCCGCAGCCTTTTCCATCAAAAAAACTGGATCATCGTCGAAGCCGAGTTTAGTTGCGTACCCGACTCTCCCGACGCCATCAAAAACCGCATCCGGGAAAATATTCAAACTCGCTTGGCAAAACAACCCCTAAGAGATAAAACATTTGGAAGCATTTTTAAAAATCCAGACGGGCATTTTGCCGCTGCATTATTGGAAAAACTAGGCTATAAAGGCTATCAGGCCAACGGAATCAAATTATCCGAACAACACAGCAATTTTCTGGTAAATGTGTCCGATGCATCTTATAAAGAAGCATTAATTTTCATAGATCGGCTGATACACGATGTAAAAGAAAAAATCGGAATCCAATTGGAACTGGAAGTGAGGTTGGCATCATGATCGCGAAACTAAAAGGTAAAACCATCGGCGTCATTCACGGCGGGTTTTCTCGGGAACGGGACATCTCGCTGCGGTCCGGCCGAAATGTGTTGGGAGCGCTGCAACGATTGGGCTATCAAACCATTGCGATCGATCCCGCCCATGACGATTTGAAACAAAACAATTACGACATTGCCTTTAATATCTTGCACGGGCAATACGGAGAAGACGGCACAATCCAAGGCTTCTTCGAAATGATCGGCACCCCCTATACCGGATCGGGTGTACACGCCTCTGTGATGGGCATGAACAAATGGCTAACCAAACAATTCCTTAATAAACACCATATTCCAACGCCTCAATACGCATTCCTAACACCCTCAACCTTCAATCGGCCCAATCACCTCGCCTACCCTCTTATCGTCAAACCGATCAATGAAGGATCAAGCGTGGGGGTAGAACTGGTTGAAAGCGATGCGGAATTCGATGAAAAAGCGCAAAGAGTAATTCAGAATTTTGGTTGCTGCTTGGTAGAAGAATTTATCGAAGGCGCCGAAATCACTATCGGCGTACTTCATAAAAACGACCATGTGTTCGCGCTTCCGATTTTGCAATTGAAGCCCAAAAACAAGTTTTACGACTATGAAGCAAAATATACACCCGGCATGACCGATTTTATTTTACCCGCAGAACTAGACGAAAAAAGTACAAAAGAATGCCAGGATGTCGCCGTTAAAATGCATCGACTCATGAGC
>CAYGHZ010000205.1:0-4138 GCA_964349635.1 uncultured Candidatus Marinamargulisbacteria bacterium | reverse complement strand
GCTTAAATTATGGGACCAAAAGCCGACGATATTGAAATCTCGCATTATTGCGCGGCATCAGCATGTCGTGCGCGTCGATAGGGAAAGCACGTTGCCGATCTCGCGCGCGGTCCAAAATCAGTTGTTTTCCGATATTCAATCCCATCTAAAAGAGGTTCGCGCGATTTTGATTTCCGATTATCTGAAAGGGACGTTGCCGGTTCCGTTTTTGCGCCGGGTGATTGAATTGGGTAAAAAAAATCGCTTGCCCGTGATCGTGGATCCAAAAGGGGATCATTATCTTAAATATAAAGGCGCGACGGTCTTGACGCCCAATTTTCATGAATTTGAAACGGTGATCAAGAAACGCGTGTTGTCTGAAAAAGAGATTCAAGTCGAGGGTCATCGCCTGTTGAAAAAGCTGCAGTTGCAGGCGCTTTTGATTACCCGTTCGGAAAAAGGGATGAGCATTATTACGGCTAAGGGCGAGAAGATCGATATCCCGACGGCGGCGAAAGAGGTGTTTGATATTACCGGGGCGGGCGATACGGTTATTTCGCTGTTGTCGATCGCGTTGGCGGCGGGATTGTCGATGGAAGAGGCGGCCTATTTGGCCAATTATGCCGCCGGTATTGTGGTGGGCAAGATGGGAACGGCCACGACGAGTTTGGATGAAATTCGACAGTCGCTTGCTTGAACAGCGCGAAACGTGGCGATCGCGTGGTAAACGCGTGGTATTTACCAACGGGTGCTTCGATTTGTTGCATCCCGGGCATATTGCGTATCTAACGGAAGCCAAAGCCTTGGGGGACGTGTTGGTGGTGGGGCTCAATTCCGATGCGTCGGTGCGGCGGTTAAAGGGCCCGAAGCGGCCGCTGTTGAGTCAGGAGGAACGCCGGACGATGTTGTTGGCGTTGCGGATGGTGGATGACGTGGCGATTTTTGATGAGGATACGCCCAATGCGTTGATCGCTGCGCTTAAGCCGGATATTCATGTGAAGGGCGGGGATTATAACGTAGATGATTTGCCGGAGACGGCGGTGGTGCGGGCCTATGGCGGGGAGGTTAAAATTTTGAAGTTCTTGGATGGGTTTTCTACGAGTGGGATTATTGAACGTATTTTGAAACGATATGATCATTAAAACGATTGTGGTGTCGGCGTATCGCCAAAACGCCCGTGTCCTGATCGACGAGGCGACGCGGACGGCGATGATTGTGGATCCTGGCGACGACGTGGAACGGATTTTGGCGGCGGCGGAACCGGAGGTGAATATGATTGCGATGGTGGTGGCGACGCATGGGCACCATGATCATGTGGCGGGGATTCCGCGATTAATGGATTTGATTCGCGGGGGCCGTAGAGACGGGTCTCAGACCCGTCTCTACGTGGATTCGCGGGATTTGTTTTTGTATCCGGGGTTGCCGCCCGCCACATATATGGATCATATGGATCGATTAACGTTGGGGTCGATTGATATCCGGTTGTTGCATACGCCGGGCCATTCGCCGGGGCATACGGCGCTATATTTTCCGTCCGAACAACTTTTGATTTCCGGGGATGCGTTGTTTGCCGGGGCCATTGGCCGCACGGATTTGCCCGGGGGCGATTTTGACACGTTGATGCACAGCATCCGCACGCAATTTTTTACGCTGCCCGATGAGACCCGGGTATTGTCCGGTCATGGGCCGGATACGACGATAGGAAAAGAGAAAAAACTGGGTTACTCTTAAAGGATGCGTCTAAAACTCGCTTCATTCGGTCTTGCCGGATTGTTTCTGTTGGTTGCCTCTCCGTGTGTGGCGTCGTTGTTGACCGAAGCCGTTAAGGGTGGCGTTGGCAACCGTGCCTTAAGCATGGGGGGTGCGTTTACTGCGGTTGCGGAAGACGGGCCTGCGTTGTTCTATAACCCCGCCGGACTGGGGGTTCCCGGCGGCAGTTATCGCTATGAGTCGATGGATATGAACAAGACCGAAACCAACGGGTATTTCAGCCATATTTTTTATTCAAGTCCGTTGGCGATCGGGTTTGTGCGGAAAGAAGACAAAAACGGTAACGCGGTGGAAGTGACCGGATACGGGTTTGGCAGGCAGGGGCGAAACGGGATCGATTGGGGGATCAATTACAAATCCGTCGCCGAAAAATATACGACGCACCAGTCCAGCGGCTGGAGTTCCGATTTAGGGATCTTGGCCCATGTCACCCCGTTTTTAAACGCCGGGTTTACGGCTCACGATTTTATGAAACAAAATGTGCAGGTTCCCACAACGTTTGCGTTGGGCGCGTCTCTGTTTACACCTGCCAGAGAAATCGTGGTTGCCGGAGACGTGATCCAGGATAACGGCCTGACCACCGGCTTCGGCGTCGATTACCAGTTGGCGGACGGCCTGGCCTTGCGGGGCGGGCTGCACGGCAAGCAATGGTCGTTTGGCGGACTTATCGGAATGCCGGCATGGGAAATTAATTTCGGCGTTTCGACCTTGGAGCAGCTTACAAATCCGGTGATTTACCGGGTCGGGTTTCGATTGGGAACCGGGCCTGATCTGGCGCAAGGCCATAAACGGTATTCGCTGTTTAAGCCCACGGCTTATGCCGGGTTCCAGCTGGACGGTAGCCTGATTGAAGGTCGGTCTGAAATCAGCGTGTTGGGCGGGCAAAAAATCGGATCCAACGATTTGATCCGCATGATTCACCAAGCGTCCGACGATATCTCGTGCAAAGGGTTTATTATTCGTATCGGAAATTTGACGAATTCGTTGGCTTCCATTGGATTGGTACAGGATATTCGAAGCGAGCTGTCCAAGGCCCGCCAAAAAGGTAAAAAAGTCTATGTCTATCTGGAAAATTGGGCTACTCTGCCGGAGTATTATTTGGCGTCGGTGGCGGACGAAATTTTTATGCCGGATTTAGGGACGATCAGCCATTTGGGTATTGAGCTGGAAGTTTTAAAAACCAAGACGTTTTTAAATAATTTCGGAATTAATACGACCGTCATCGCGTCAGGAAAACATAAAGACAGTTTGCAACCTAATTCCGATACCTTGACCCCGGCCTCCAAAATAGTGTTGGAAGAGTTTGTGAATAATTTATATCGCCAAGCGCTGTTTGACATTAAAGAGTCGCGCAAGCTGCAATGGGAAAAAGTCAGCGATATTTTTGATGGACGCGTGATTTCGGCGCAAAAGGCGAAGGAACTGGGCCTGGTGGATCAGCTGGGCTATTGGGACAGCTTGAAAAGCTTCGCCAAAACCTTTGAGAAAAACGAGGCCGATCCCATGATTGCCAATTTGGGCGAGTTCGCCGAAGGGCCGGAAGCCCCGTTTTTGATTCCATTTTTTAATAAAATTGCGGTTTTGGAAGTGGACGGAATGATTCAATTGGGCCAACATCGCCAAAACATATTATTTGGCGGAAAAGGCACCGGCGCCGACGAATTTGACGCCGTGACGGAGGCGATCAAAAAAGATCCCACTATCCGCGGAGTGATCGTGCGCATTAACAGTCCCGGTGGCAGCATGATTGCCGCCGACCGTATTTATGAATCGATTGAAAAGCTAAAAAAGGCAGGGAAAATGGTGTATGCCTCGTTTGGTAATATGGCCGCCTCGGGCGGGTATTATGTCGCGCTCAATTCCCACAAAATTTTTGCGAATCCGGGGACGTTGACGGGCGCCGTGGGCGTGATCTCCGTTTTCCAAGACCAAGAGTCCTTCCACCGGATTTTGGGTGTGGATTATGACGTGATAAAGACCGGAAAATATATGGATATGATGTCGCCCAACCGAAGTTTGAGCGACGACGAGAAAAAGATGTTAAAGGCGTTTCAGGACGAACATTATGCGGTCTTTGCCAAAAAGGTAATGGATAACCGGCATATGACGAAAGACGAGGTTAACGACGTGGCGCAAGGTCAGATTTTTACGGGTGAGCAGGCCTTGAAATTAAAAATGGTGGACGAATTGGGTAATTTTTCGGACGTGGTGGATCGACTGGCGCAGGATGCGCACATCGAGGATCCGCAGTTGGTGTTTTATCGGCCTAGAGAGGCGTCGCTGCTGTCGGTGATTTCCGGGGTGTTGGAGCGGTTGTTTTAGAGCGACTATGAAAGAAAATTGAAAGAATAGCGAAAGAATAATATTCTGGTTTCATGCCTTCGATATA
>CAYGHZ010000204.1:0-4141 GCA_964349635.1 uncultured Candidatus Marinamargulisbacteria bacterium | reverse complement strand
CGTGGTCAGCAGTGTTCTGAACTCGCGAGCCGTAGTTCGGTTTGACGGTAACGACTATTTGCAAAGTTCCAGCGTTGCCGGCGGAACGTTTCTTAATACCAATCAAGTCAATGTTTTTGTGGTGATGAAACAAAACGATGATGGGGGTAATGACCCTGTACTATCCTGGGACGAAGGCGTTAGCAATCGTCTCGGACTATTTGCCGGCCATTCGACCCTAATCCTTTTTGATTATGGCAACGCGGTGGGCGGCGGTCGGGTCAGCGTCACAAAGCCGGGCAACTGGAACGGCAACTTTCATATCGCGCAATTTTATCGCAGTGGCGGCACCGGCGAGATTTGGCAGAATGGTTCCCTGCTGACCAGCGGCACGTATACGGACAATCTCGATTTTAATACCACGTTGCCCATCGCCGTGGGATCGACCGGATTTAACGGAGATATTGCCGAAATTCTTCTCTACAATACGGCGTTAACTACCGCAGAGCGTCAGCGGGTGGAAAACTATTTGAACTATAAATGGGGTGTTGCGTTGTCGTCCGGTACGTCTCGCGCCCCGATTGTATGGTTAGACGCCTCGGATAGCAGCACGATCAGTTTAAGCGGGTCTAATGTCACGCAGTGGCGAGATAAAAGCGGCAATGGATATCATGTCTCGCAAGCAACGGGGGGTATCCAGCCGTTGCTGATTACCCGCGGGCAGCGCGGCAAAAACACGGTTCGGTTCGATGGTTCGGATGACTATTTATTGGGGAGTATTTCCTTGTCCAACGCGAATGGACAGACATTAATTGCTGTGGCCAGAGATACCAAGACGGTTTCGGACGTTGGCGGCGTTGTTACCGGGGACGGAAATACCGGCATTATAAGTTACCTGGGAGGATCGTATAGGGCGGATGGCTCCGGCGGCTTTGGAGCAACAACCACTCGGAGTATTTCGGGATGGCATGTGATTTCGCTGACCTATGCGGGTTCTTCCAATACGAACACGAATATCTATATGGATGGCGTCCTAGCGCAAAATTATACAGGTTCCGGGTTTTCCAATACCTCGTCGACGCAATATGAGATTGGCGGTCGTACCTGGGGTTCGCAACCCGCCCGCGTGTTTAAGGGCGACGTTGCCGAAGTCCTTGTTTTTAATCGTGTTCTCACCACGACCGAACGGCAAAGCCTGGAAAATTATTTAATGAGAAAATGGATGCCGCTCGGACTTGCCGTTCACCATGGGTCGTCGTTCTAAACCTGAACAACTTCCTTCAATTCCGGAATTTCTTCTTTTAGGCGATTTTCAATGCCCATTTTCAATGTCATAACCGAACTGGGGCAGCTGCTGCAGGCGCCTTGCAAATGCAGCGTTAGCACGCCTTCTTCGTAACTATGAAACGTAATGTCTCCGCCGTCCATCGCAACGGCCGGACGAATTTCATTGTCGAGAATATCGCGGATTTTTTGTTCGGTGTCGGATACTTTTCCGGTTGTTTCGTGTTGGGTAGCGGCGGCTTCATTGATCATCGTTTCGCCGGAATCAAACGCCAGTTGGATCACTGCCGTGATGGGTTCTACGATATCCGACCAATCGGTCGATGATGTTTTCGTTACCGAAACAAAATTAGGGCCAACCATGACGCCCGACACGCCGTGAATGTCGAACAGACGCAGGGGCAAATACGATCCTTCCGCCTTTTCGCGCGACGTAAAATTATAATTTCCCTTTTCCACAAAAAACCGATCCACCAAAAACTTGAGGGTGTTAGGGTTGGGTGTAACCTGGGCTGAAATATTTACTTTTTCTTGCGTACTCATTGTAGTCCTCCTGTGTTTAATGCATCTTCTAACGCGCGCCACACTAGTGCGGCGCATTTTACACGAACGGGATAGTGTTTGACGCCTTCAAATACTTTCAATTTACCTAATTTCTCCTGACACTCTGCTGAGCAGTCTTCGGTCACCATTTTTAGAAAGCAATCTTTTAATTGAAGTGCTTCTTCTTTCGATTTTCCTTTGAGCGATGTGGTCATTAACGACCCGCTTGACTTCGAAATAGCGCATCCGGATCCGTGAAACGAAATATCTTCGACAGTATCGCCGTTGAGTTTTACAAACACAAAATAATCATCGCCGCACAGCGGGTTATAGCCATGCGATTCGTGCGTGTGCCCTTCGGATTTTCTGAAATTCCGAGGGTTTTTGTTGTGTTCCAGAATCATTTCTTGGTACAGCTCTTCCAGCCGGCTCATCCTAAGACCTCCCGCGCTTTTTGGATCGCGGCGACTAAGGCATCCACGTCGTCTTTGGTGTTATAAAACGCGAACGAAGCGCGTGCCGTGGCTGCAACGCCAAAGTGTCGCATCACGGGTTGTGCGCAGTGGTGGCCCACGCGAATGGCGATGCCTTCGCTGTCCAAAACAGTTCCGATATCGTGCGAATGAATGTCGCCCAAAATAAATGAAATCACGGCCGATTTTTTTGCGGCGGTTCCGATGATGGTTAGGCTTGGAATTTTACTCAATTTTTCAGTCGCATAATTTAACAGGCCGGTTTCTTGTCGCTCGATAGCCTCAAATCCGACAGAGAGTACATAGTCAACAGCCGCGCCCAGCCCGATCACAGGACCAACAGCCGGAGTTCCCGCCTCAAATTTCATTGGGGGCTTCGCAAACGTTGTTTTTTCAAAGGTCACCGATTCGATCATGTCACCGCCGCACAAAAAGGGATCCATGATGTTGAGCAGGTCTAGCTTGCCGTATAAAACTCCCACACCGCTTGGGCCATATAATTTATGTCCCGAAAACACATAAAAATCGCAATCCAGCGCTTGAACGTCGACGGGGATGTGAGCCACGGCTTGTGCGCCATCAATCAAAACCTTCGCGCCGACTCGGTGTGCCGCTTCAATAATGGGTTTAACATCGTTAATGGTGCCTAATGCGTTCGACACGTGCATGACGGCGACAAGGCCGGTGTTTTTATCGATTAATTTTTCAAATGAACCCAATTCGCCCCGTTCATTAATTGGGATGACGCGCAATTCGATGCCCAACTGTTGCCAAGGCACGATATTGGAATGATGCTCCATCTCCGAAATGACAATGTTTTGGCCGGGTTTTAAAAACTTTCGGCCATAGGAATAGGCCACTAAATTAATGCTTTCCGTCGCGCCCTTGGTAAACACAATTTCAGAGTCGCTTTTGGCGTTTAAAAATTTTTGAACTTTCGTGCGCGCGCCGTCATATAAAAGCGTGGCTTGTTGGCTCAGGTCATACACACCGCGATGAACGGTGGCGTATTGCGAACGATAAAATTTATCCAGGGCTTCAATCACCTGAATCGGTTTTTGGGTGGTTGCCGCGTTGTCCAGATAAACCAGCTGTTTACCGTTCATCGTCGACGCCAAAATAGGGAAATCGGTTAGCTTTGTGGCCATAAGGATTTCCTCAAGAAATTCTCTACTTTGTCTCGGGTGGATGGTTCTTTGATGGTTTGGACAATTTCTTCTGCGAATCCGTAAAGCAGCATCGCTTTGGCGGATTCTCTATCAAGGCCGCGAGCGCCCAAATAAAAGATGCTGTCTTCGTCCAGTTTGCCGCTGGTGGCTCCGTGGCCGCATTTTACGTCGTCGGCATCGATGCGCAGCTGAGGGCGCGACAATGCGCGAGCGTGATCTGACAAGACTAAGTTTGGATTGGATTGAGCGGAATTGGTAAGTTGTGCGCCGTGATGCACGTGAACCAGGCCGCTATATTCCGATAAGGATTTATCGTTCAAAATATTTTTAAATAGCTGCTTGCTTTCGCCTGCGCCTTTGTAGTGGTTAAACAGCGTTTGAATGTGGTTCTGCTGCGATCCGTTTAAAATCGACAATCCCCGAATCGAGCTTCGAACTTGTTCGCCTTGAAAATCAACGCGCAAATCCGTGCGCGCCAAATCCGATCCGCGCGAGACATACACCGCGTCAAAATCGGCTTTTTCGTGAAGCGTTACGCGCGTGGCGTCAAACATAAATCCCGGGCAATTTTCGCTATTGATCGACACGAAATGTAAATTTGCACCGCTTTCGACGGCGATGTCTAATGCCAAATTCGTAAAATGCTTAGCGCCTTGTTGATGAAACTCCACAATCACCTGCGCTGCCGATTCT
>CAYGHZ010000203.1:0-4176 GCA_964349635.1 uncultured Candidatus Marinamargulisbacteria bacterium | reverse complement strand
TCCGCTTGTTCGACTACCAGACCACCGCCATGATCCTGATCGTGATCGTCGCGCTGGTGATCCTGACCGACCACGCCGGCGCCAAAATCCGCGCCCGGATTTTGTGAGCGCCTGGGCGAGCCTCAACCAGTCCCGCGCCTCTCCCGGCAATCCGATGCGGAGCCAGGGCAGGCGATAGGTGGTTCACGATTGGCAGGTTATCTATTCAAGTGACTCGAGCAACGTGAAGTCGCAGTGTGGCGACTCACTCAAGGTGGCAGAAGGTAGAATTCTCGCCAACTTCACTTAAAGTTATCTATTTTCTTTTCTTCTTCTTATCAGCCAATCGATATGCGGTCTTATTGCCTGACTTTTCAGGAATCTTTTCGATCATCCCTTCCTCCATCAATCGAATGAAAATATTTTTAACAACGTTTTCCGAGCCGATGTGGCAGATATCTCTAGCTTTCGAATTATTTATCTCGGGATTTTCTTTCAAGTACCCCATGATTGTCTCTTCTGGTTTTGCGAGACGCTCATGCCGGATATGAACTAGGACCGCATTTCCATCTTGCGCGATGACTGGGTCTTTAAGTTTCAATCGTCGCATTGCAGCAAACGCCGTATTCAAGCCTTCGCCAATATCCTTGTTCGGTGGGTTTGGAAACTTGTTGATTATCCGCACAATCATTGGATTTCGCGCAAAACGCTCTTTAAGAATATTTTTCACCGTCACATGTGCTGGCAATGATCCCGGACTTTGCACTTCAATCCTATTGTCAAATATTTTTACGTGGACGTCATCGTTAATACTATAATCGCGGTGCAAAACAGCATTCGTAATGATTTCGTGAATGGTCTCCTTGGGGTACGAAATCTTCTCTAACCCCCCCTCACGCATCACGGGCGTTTTCTCGGCAATTTCAGCAGTCCTCTCAACCGCATTTTTAATCAGCGCGTATGCATGACCCTCAATAGTTATGGGAGCGAACTCTAACACCTCACGCGTCCCTTCCGCCTCCCTCGTATTGTAGCGGTAAATCTTGATTCCTGATTTCGGAAGATGGCCTTGGGGAGCATCGGAAAAAAGAATGACCCCAGCGACGGTCGGCAGCTTATTCCTTATGAGTCCTTGCTGCGCTAGCCAATCCTCCGGCTCACGCGTCGGGACAACTCCAAGCATAAATTCGATTGTGGCGATTGAGTTCGTTATTGTCTCAACTGGTGCTTGGAGAATTTGCGTCTCGTGAGAAGCGACTCCCTTGTTCAATTCTAGCCGCTTCAATTCATCTGGTGATTCTTGAGGTAGATTCTGAGCTCCCCGTCGAAGATATGCTTTCCCATCTGATGCCTTCTTGATGTCCGATGTTTTTTGAATTTCGAGTTGGAGAATTGCACCACGCTCACCTTCACAGCGAAGAAAGCGGTATTGAAAATCGGAGCCTAATGGGAACAGCCGCTCAAAAGCTTGAATGTGACCATTCGCAGTTTCAGTGCTTCCAAAGCCGCGCCAAATCCGACGGTTGTTTTGCCTATCTTCAGCTATACCGACATATAACTCTCCACCATCTGCGTTTGCTAATGCCGATATACTCCGAGTCAATTTTGCTGGAGCAATATCAACACTCTTCAGATCACTAAAATGGTTCTCTTCAAGGGCCAAAATTTTATCACGTTGTGGAACCGTGATAGTGGACACTTCTATTGACATTTTCGTTCCGGGTTGGCGTGAATAGCCAGTATATGCTCAAAAACTGTTCACGAAACAAAGGCCATACTACCATGGCACTCAAGTTCCGCTAGACAGACATTATGTTTACGATATCTAGTCGTTACCAATTGCAGCCTGGCTTCCGAATCAAGATATCGCACTTCGACAGCATCAAGGTAAGGTGTGCGGGAGGAAATGAAGCGCTTCAACACCGTCAAGACCTACTCGCTGCTCTGGCCGAAACGCCCAGATTGCAGCGGAACGCCCCGGCCGATTCGGCAAAACAAATAGACGCTTCATTTCAAACTGACCCACTATCGACTTTCATTTCAACTTGAACGCCGTAATTATTTGCAGTAAATTAACAAAAATGTACACTTAACGGTTGTCCTTGGCGGAGGGAGGCTATGTCGTCGTTTTCCCCTGCGCGTTTATACACCTTTATCGTCGTGATAATTTCCTTTGCAGTGAGTAGTTCATCGGCTTTCGCCGAATTTGCCGGATATGAACTCACCTCCGGACAAAAAGGTTTTGAACAAGCTCTTCTTGCCCTAAGAGCGCATCAACCTACCAATGCGTCTGAGATTGACCGAATCAAGCGACAGAACCAACCCGTTATTGTGTTTGTTCCAGGTATTTTAGGTTCGACACTTGAAAAACCCGGCTGTGGAATTATGTGGGGAACTCAGAATGCGCCATGTTCTTTGACTTACGTTCCTGGGGAGAACATAAAATCCAGCCTCCTCGATTCGTATGAAACAATGCTCGGAGATCACGATAATTACGGTTCATTCTTCAAAAGAATCGATAACTACAACATCTCTGATATTAAGCATTTGTTGATTTTTTCTTATGATTGGCGCCAGGACAACCGCATCTCGGCACAGCAACTAGGCGAGAAACTCCGTGGACAGGAATGGTCCTCTATAATTAAGGGCCGAAAAATAATAATTATCGCCCATAGCATGGGAGGGCTTGTCGCGACTTATTGGTATCATAATGATTACAATCGGGATCGAACCCAGTACCCTTTCGCTGCTCTTGATCGAGTCGTATTCCTCGGAACACCTCACCAGGGTACTACATCAATCGTCGCCACGCTTATTGATGGTTACTCTTCGCAGCATACCGATTCCTGGGCTTTCCGAAAGTTTCAAAACTTATTTTATAATGATCTTTCTTCGACTGGACATACCTTCCCCAGCATCTATCAATTATTTCCGTCCTACGATCAAAAAATTGTATCTTTAGAACAAGATGGTCGACAAATGGACAACCCAGATATTTTTTCCATGGAAACATGGAAACGATTTGACTGGCTAAGAGATATACGTCGAGACCACCCCATACCATTATTTTATCAATCCATCCAATCTTTGCTCTCTGATGGATCCAAATTTCAACGAGAATTAGCTAGCTTTAGCCCTATACCAAATTCAGTTTACTTTTATGGAAACTCTCATCCAACTCCCACAACAATTCGAGTGACCTACTATAACAACGAATACACGACCAATATTCATCTTGATCAGCACGCCAAAAACGGTGATGGCCGGGTTTTGGCGGATATCGCGAAGAATCGATGGCGCGACAGTCATACTGAATCAGCAGCGCATCGTATTCTACTAGACGCTGATCACGGTTCTTTGTACAAAACTGAAACATTTTTTGGTTTTATACATGATATTCTCGAAACTGCCCGGGATTCTGCCGACAATGAAGTAGCAAGACTCGTCCTTAGGGAGCCTTCTGTCCTCGCCGCGTTCGCTGAGGCAAAGTTTGTATTTCGTCCATCATCTTTGGATAAGATGAGCAAAATTCTCTCAAAAGATTTCAAATCAACTTCCATCGCCCTTGCCAATTCCAAGATCCTCTCTTCAATTGTTCTTATCAATGCTAGGTTCGCCTCAGCCGATGCAATAATAAAAAGACAATTTCTCTCTCCGGACAAGGTTGCATATTATGCGGCGCGAAATGCTACTTTACTCGACGATAAATTGGCTCTGTTCGGCTTGAGTTACGGATTATCCGAATCTGAGTCGGGTCGGTATTATTCTGCATTCAATCTTGGTAAGAATTTATTTGACGCGAAATTTCTCGCCGATGCTGAAAAGTTCACCACACTCGCTATTGATTCGAACAAAAAAGCCGCTGGCAAAAAAGAGGAATTGGGAATCCTTTACAACACTCTAGGTGCAATATATTGGCAAACCAAGAGCAATCCCGAAGCTGAATCTGCATGGAAAGAATCTGTTAAGATATCTAACAATCCCATTGCTCTGAAAAATCTCACAAATCACATCAAGCAGTAGCCTTTTGCTCTTACCACCAACATATAAGCGGCATTACGTGTTTTTATTACCGTGGCCAATTACACGTAGATCATCTTCCTTGTCATGCCGCCGTCCACCACCAGGTTCGCCCCGGTGATGAAGCCGGCGCGGGCGGAGAGGAGATAGAGCGCCGCCTCGGCGATGTCTTCGGGC
>CAYGHZ010000202.1:0-4198 GCA_964349635.1 uncultured Candidatus Marinamargulisbacteria bacterium | reverse complement strand
CTTTATAGGGATCCAGAATCGCCGGGTGGCGGCATAAATTGCGCAGCTCCGCATAGCTCAACCGGTCTCGTTTGGGGTATAACCGCTCGCGTCCGGGGTTGGGAATGGTTTTGAGCCACGACGCAAACTGCAGCGCCCGATCGGCGGCGGCGTCGAACTCGTTTTTTAAAGCGGCTTCACAGTCTTCCGATTTGACGTTGTCCACAAGTACGTTATCGCAGCTTACTAAAGCCGGATTCGGCAACGGGCTTTCGTCTAACAGGATCAGCTTGCCTGGCAAATCGATTCTCTCGCCGTTCACCATAAGATAAGGTGGACGCCCACCGAGCACAGTCGCCATACCGCGCGCCAGCGCCGGGTTGGATTCAATTCCCCACAACACCACCGTTTCACCCCGTTTGAGGGCTTGGAGCACTTTTTCCTCTTTAAGCGTGTACTCCTTGGGTTGTTTGGTTTTGTCCACTTTCCAGCCAAAGAAGAGTTCGTCGAATTGGCTTTGGGAATGGATGTGGAAATGGTGATCGGATTTGATATTTCTGGCTGTAAACGAGGCGTCTGTAGTGCGGATGACCTGGGGATAAGTATCGGCCCGCGGGGCGGGAGCAAGGTGGGGGAGAACTGCTGGGATGTGATAGGCAATGGGGGGTTGAATGTTGGCGTTGAGATATAAAGTTAGTCTTTTTTCGTTCTCGTTCAAAAGCTGGTTCCATTGCCATTCGTCCAGACCTTCGACGCGGATCACGGCTTTGGTTTCGTCGAGTGTTTTTAATAAGCCGGGTATTTCCTCAAAACGTTTCGCGGCATTCGTTTTATACATGGTGACAAAGTCAGAGTAGTTTTCGCGGTTGACGAGATAAACGGTTTTGCCTACGGCCTCCGCCGGCGACCAGCTCTTGACCGTTACTTTTGCGGCAGCGGCTCGCAGTTCGTCGTCCGTGTATCCGTTTATAACCGTGATTTGGAACCCGGGCGGGATGGGATAATCTATTCCGTTATGGCTCACAAAGCCCTCCGCCAAAATTTGCTCGAAATATCGTTTCGCGGCGAGGTTGTCCAGGTCGCAGTTTCGGATAACGGCTTCCCTTCTATTTTCTTTTAACGCTCGGGCCATTTCGCCCAAGACTGGTTCATAGCCCTTGGCTCCGAGCCTTACTCGGCCGGCCAGTTTTTCCGGTACCAGTGGCGAAAGGTGCAGTTGGATAGCTTCTTTGTGTTTGGGTAGATCGATGAGGGGCGCCCGATTAATGCGGGACAGGGGTTGCGGCGGAGGTGTAGCCGGAGCGAATTCGGATTTTTTCTGCCAACGGGAGAAAAACGCTTCCGATCTTTTTTCTTGGATAAGGGATTGGCGGGTTAGAACGCCCACAATGCGGAAATCGGGGTGTACCTCGTGTCCATCGAACCTGCGGGTGTGGTCAAACAGAGAATTCAGGTGTTCCGGATTTAAGGCGGCTTCCGTATTCACAAATACCACGCCTCCGTCGCGTAGAATTCTGCCTAAGCGACCGTCGGGGGGAGGATCCTGGCGTTTGCCGGTTTTCGCATCGATTACATCTTCTTTAAGCAAGTCTTCCAGCTCGGCGTCGGTTTCAATGGAGATGAAGGGTTTTGTGTTTAGGTAATCGGGGCCGAAGGAAGATCGCATGTAATCCATTAGCGACAGACGCACCTGAGGAATGTCGGCTTCCGAGGAGACATAGATCAGGGTACTTTCTTGCCTGTACAGTTGTTTGCGCCAAAAGCCGTCTGCCGCGAGTTTGGCGTCCACCCACCCTGGTCTTACCTTTGCTAGGGCAATAATTTTCTTCACGTTCCATTATCGTACAAAAATTGTAAATTATTTCACATAATGTGATGAAAGTTTCGATAGAAACTTGATCGTACCCGGTGTACTATTTTATTAGACCGAGGAGGATTTTTCATGGCTTCAGCTTTGATTGTGTTAGCGGACGGGTTTGAGGAGATTGAGGCGGTGGCGGTAATTGACATCTTGCGCCGCGCGCAAATCGAGACAACTGTCGCCGGTTTGGATAAATTAAAAATCACCAGCGCGCGCCAAGTAAAAATCGAGACGGATGCGTTGTTAGACGAAGTAACACATCATGTTTTTGATGTGATTATTTTGCCCGGAGGCGAACCCGGAACCACGAATCTCCAACAAAGTCAGACACTTAAAGACCTTTTGCTTAAACAGGCCAGCCAAAAACGGTTGGTAGCAGCGATTTGCGCAGCACCCAGGATTTTGGATCAAATTGGCCTCCTGGATGGCAAAAAAGCAACCTCGTTTCCCGGAACAAAGCCGGAAATGAAATCGTGCGATTATCAAGAGGCGAGGGTGGTTGAGGATGGCCAAATTATTACCAGCCGCGGACCCGGAACCGCGATGGAATTTGGATTTAAATTGGTGGAGCGCCTTAAGTCTCCGCAACTGGCATCGAGCCTAAAAGAAAAAATGCTATATGCCGGCTGATTATGTTTTTCGGACGTTAAAAGCGAACATTTATGATTTGGCTTGCGAGACGCCTTTGGAATTGGCCAAGGGACTATCGAAGCGCTGGCACAATTCCATTTATTTAAAACGGGAAGATTTGCAGCCGGTTTTTTCGTTTAAGCTGCGCGGCGCGTATAACAAGATTTTGTCGCTGACTTCGGCGGAGCGGGAAAAAGGCATTATTGCCGCATCTGCGGGAAATCATGCGCAGGGCGTTGCAATGGCGGCACAGAAATTGGGAATTAAGGCTGTCATTGTGATGCCAAAAACTACGCCCCTTATCAAGATTAAAGCGGTTCAAACTCTGGGCGCCAAAGCGGAGACATTTGGGGATACTTATGACGAGGCGTATCAGCATGCCTTGGAATTGCAGCAGGCCGAAGGCTATGTATTTATTCACCCCTATGACGATCCGGATGTGATCGCCGGTCAGGGAACGATTGCCATGGAATTGTTGAAGCAGCATCCCGAACCCATTCACGCAATTTTTGTTCCCGTTGGCGGCGGCGGATTAATCGCAGGTATTGCCGCATTCGTGAAATCGATTCGACCGGAAATAAAAATTATCGGGGTCGAAGCTGATAGTTCGGCGTGTTTATTTGAAGCGCTTCGCGCGGAAAAACGCGTGATATTAAAAGAAGTCGGACTTTTTGCCGATGGTGTTGCGGTTAGGCAAATTGGCAAAGAGCCGTTTCGGATTGCGCGTCGGTGTGTAGATGAAGTGTTGTTGGTAAATACTGATGAAATTTGCGCGGCGATTAAAGATATTTTTGATAATACGCGGTCGATTGCGGAACCGGCGGGGGCCCTGGCTGTAGCAGGGATTAAAAAATATATTGAGCGCGAAAAAATTCAGAAAGAAAATCTAATTGCGATCAACAGCGGCGCCAATGTGAATTTTGATCGCTTGCGACATATTTCTGAACGCGCTGAAATTGGGGAGCACAAGGAAGCCTTGTTCGCGGTAACGATACCGGAGAACCCGGGCAGCTTTCATGCGTTTTGCCGATTGTTGGGCAAGCGCGCCATTACCGAATTTAATTATCGGTTTTCGGACCCCAAAAAAGCGCATATTTTTGTGGGCATCGAATTGCAAAAGGGTAGGGAAGAAAAAGAATATATTGCCCAGCTTCTGAAAGATCATCATTTTCCGGTGACGGATCTTACCGATAACGAGATGGCCAAGCTGCATGTGCGTTATATGGTAGGTGGTAAGTCGCAACTGATCGAAAACGAGCGCCTTTACCGGTTCGAATTTCCAGAGCGTCCCGGCGCGTTGTTGCAGTTTTTAAATAAGATTGGAGAACGGTGGAATATCAGTTTGTTTCATTACCGAAATCATGGCGCAGCCTATGGCCGGATCTTGATCGGCATTCAGGTTCCGGCTGCGGATAACAAGATTTTTGACCATTTTCTAAAAGAAGTGGGCTATTTCGCGGTGAACGAGTCGGAGAATCCGGCTTACGGCCTATTTTTGTAGTTAATAATGGTGCGAGACTTCGTCCAGAACACGCTCGACATAATGGGTTTGCTCGTCATCCGGGCCCAGCTGTTCAAAGAATGTAGCTTTAGCTTTCTCCAGGCTGTGAATGGCCTCTTCAAAGTTGTGGAGATGGTAGTCGGCTGTACCAAGATTGACCAAGGCTTTTGCGACCGGAACCGTTTTATTTGCTTCCAATTCATCGTAATAATGGAGAGCCGCTTTCA
>CAYGHZ010000201.1:0-4215 GCA_964349635.1 uncultured Candidatus Marinamargulisbacteria bacterium | reverse complement strand
GTCTCCTGAAATTGAAAATCAAAATTATTGGCAATGACGGCCAGAGCGCCTTCGCCAAACAAACTGCCGGTCAACGAAACATTGTTTTTAATTTTCAGCCGAAGGTCGAGCAGGAACGACGGCTTAATGGGCTTCACCGCAATCGTCGGCAACGAAATGTCACAATTCTCCATTTCCATCGTTCCGGCGATCACGGGGCCTACCTCCCGATCTTCCAGGACACGTTTAAGCGCCGCTTTTTTTGCCTCGTCCGAAAATGGAATGATGTAAGGCCCCTTCAACGTAATATTTTTTAGCGTCACATCGCCATTGCAAATCTGGGGGAATGCAATTTTTAGTTTTTGATCCCGCAGCGCCAGATCCATATTCAACACCACAAATTCCGGCGAAACAAATTGCAGGTCTTTGACGCCGATCGATCCGGAGAGAGTGAGTTTGTTGTGAATTTCCGAGGTATCCGCGCCCACCCAGTTGATCACTGTTTCAGGAATAGTCACCACATTATTTTTTATCGAAATTTCTTTTGAAGTAATTTGAAACGGCGACCGAAAAATGGTCTCTTCGGTAAGATAAATTTTAGCCTTATCGAAATTGAGCTCGGTCGCCTCCAATACCGGCGCCGATAAGGTTCCTCGGCATACCAGCGTCACGCTGCCATCATTCGTGATGGTCTTAATGTAGCGATTAAAAATGGACAACATGCCAATATTATTGCCTTTTAATACTAGCTCGAGATTGATCTCTTTATGACGCTGCTCCGGATCCCAAATCGAGGCCAGGGGAATCGTACCGCGAAGAACATTTTCGTTCTTGCGTCCGTCGGTAGTAACGTCGGCGTTGAGGATGCGCAACAGACCATCGTCGCCGTAGGTCGAGACCAACTGAATCTGGTCAAAGTTCGCACCCCCAATATTGCCTTGTGAAATAATTCCGCCAAAACCGATGGTGTTATTTTTGGTTTGCGCCGTGAGGCGGATGTCTTTGGCTATCAAAAAACCTATCCGCGCGTCCCGGAGGGTAAAATCGGAGGATACGACCGGATTTTTGTTGGATTGCGATCTGGCGTTAAGCGAGCCCCAAATGTGTCCGGTAGAGACGGGTCTCAGACCCGTCTCTACCGGACGTTCGGTAATTCGCCAACGTTCCGAAATGGTTGTATAAAAATCCGAGGCCGTTTGCTTGCTGCCCATTTGAAACATCGTAACCCGCGACATCTTGAAGGCCGGATCGTCGATGCGGTATCGGGACCGGGCCGGAGCCTCAGTCTGAATATTTGGATTAACAACTTGTTCGTTTTCCGCCAGGCCGGTTGAACCGGGTCTGCGACTCTTCATTTCCTTATAGATCCCTTCCAACAAATCCGAAACGGAGGCTAAATCGGCGTTGTCGATTCGAATGCCCAATTCGTAATCCGACAACGCCTTTTCCAAATTAACATAGCCGTTGATGCGATACCGGCTCTCGCCCTGCGAAAACGTCATGCCCGTAGAGGACAAAACAGACCCGCGCAACGCGATTTGCCCTTGCGCCTCGTCCAGATGAACAAACCGGCTGCTCACATGAGAACCCGCCACGGTAAAATCCAAGTCCGGACGCGGCCATCGGCCTCGGATGGCGCCTTCCAACTGCACCTGGCCAACCAGCGGCCCCAGCCTCCAGGTAAACCGTTGAAAATCCTCGAAATCGATGTTGCTGCCTTTTTCGATATGCAAATCCAACGTAGGACCATCCGCTATTTGCCCGTTGAGTTTGATGAGAGAGCTTCCCAACGCGTAGTGGGCGCTATGGATCTCCCAATCGCCGTCTCGCCACGCGCCATCCAGATCCAAGGTTCCGTTATCAGACGATTGGATACCGTGGGCGGAGATAGCGAGCCTGCCTCGAGTCCATTCGGAGATTCGGCCGGTGATCTCGACCCAGGGAACGCTGGCATTCACCTTGATCTTGGCCGACGTGTCGATGTTTTTATTGTCGCTCACCCAACTGACCGCCGACGCCACAGGCACACGCTGCTGCCAAAATTGCAAAGACTCCGATTTTAATGTTTGATCCACGCGATAGCGATTGGTTTTGCCTTTGATCGCGGTCTCCACGTCAAACGACCCGGCAACCGAGCCGGCGAACTTGGGAAATACCTGTTTGATTTGAAGGCCCCGGCCTTGCATCGCCACCCTAAGATCGGGCGGGTTCGACCGCATATCCAACGTTCCCGCGCCGCGAAGGCTACCGCCGTAGATATCGCCCCTAAGTAGTTCAAACACCAGCTGCTTATTATGCAATTGATAACGAACGGCCACATGCCGCGGTTCAAAGCCATAGAGCACCGGAGCTTCCGTCACCAAAAACCCTTTGATTTGGGGGTTGGCGACATCGCCTCTGAGCGCCACGTTGGTTTGCGCCAGTCCACTCACTTTCCAATTGGCCACGGGCGGGAACAATTCCTTGGCTTTTTCCAACACAAACGGCTGCGATTTTAGATTAAGCAAAATTTTGCCGGTCTCCATTCTCAAAATTCCGTTGCCGGTAAAGGGGATCCCATGCAAATCGCCCGTGATGGAATTGATCAAAAGAGTGGGGCCATCTTCCGGCTTGGCCGCCAGACCATACACCATCCGAAGCGAGGAGCGAATATCGCTGATGGTCTGTGGAAAAAACGGCGTTTTAAGCTTAATATTGCCCGCCTTCACGGAAACGTCGTACCAAAACGGCATCCCCGTCTTGGGAATCGGATTTTTACTGACGATCCGACCGGACACCACGGGATCGCCCCAACTGAGCTCGTAGCCTTCTAAGGGAAACAAATACATGCCCCATTTCTTGAGGTCCGGCTTGGCGAGAAAATGGTAGTCAAACCGGCCATCTTGGGCGTCGAGCAATCCGGACAAGTGAATCGGCGTTTTGTTGCTGGACAATCGACCGACGCACTGCACAATCGTTTTTCTGGGATTGGCGGGATTCAGCGACCCGGAATATAACTGCACACTATCGGTAAATGGCGTTTCCAAGGGTTTTGCGCCCCATCCCTTTTCGTCTTTAAACGTCACAAATACATTTTGAAACAGGACTTTGCCGGTCATGGTGGGTTTTTGCGGCAGCTGCCCCGGCGGCGGAGGCGGAAGTAAATAAAATAGCGACCAGTGGTCGGATTTATCGCGCAAAATATTTAGGTTGGCGTTGGTGATTTTCATAAATTTCACGCCCGCCGCAACATCGCCTTTATGTTGAAGCACCTTGATCAAGCTGTATTCGACCCGCAAATCCCGAACTTCGGCCAACGTAAAGCCCGGAAAGAGACGATGATTGGCCATCTTCACATCCCGGCACACCACTTCGGTAAACAAGTTACCGGAAAGGGATCCGATCGTGACGTCCCATTGAAAAAATTTGGTTAACTCTTTTTCAACCGCTTCTTTGATGACCTCTTGGGGAACGCGGCTCAAATAAAAGAAAAAAAGCGCGGAGGCCACGCAAACGCCCAATGTCGCAAAGAACAGGCTAACGTATTTAGCGGCCGTTTTTACGGGCATCTATTTCAGAAAATAGTCGAGCAAGTCCCAAGGATAAGCGAAACGCTTAGATTTGGATCGCGCCACAACCTCGCTGTAATGATCGGCGCCGTCCGGAGTGATACCTGGGTAATAAAGCGCAAAGGGCACGGGAGCGTGGCTGTGGGTCTTGAGCGCGCATGGCGTGGGATGATCCGGCAGCACCATCACATGCGTATCGGGGTGATTTTTTTGATAGGCCAGCACAGGCCCCACCACGTTCTTATCAAAATCAGCGATTGCTTGAATTTTTAAATTAAAATTTCCCATATGGCCCGCTTCGTCCGGAGCTTCGACATGAATATAGGAAAATTGCCCGGTTTCCAGAATCTTTAAACCGGCTTTAACCTTGGCGGCATAATTCGTATCCAAAAATCCGGTCGCTCCGTTGATATGGGGAGCTTCTAATCCGGTTAATTTGGCCAGGCCTTTTAATAAATCAACTGCGGTCACGATCCCGCCTTTCATTCGAAAGGGTGGCAGGCTGGGCATTTTTCCTTGGCTCCAGGGCCAGATGGAATTGGCTTGTTCGCCTTTTAAAATCTCTTGGGTTTTTTGGATGATCGAAAGCATCTCGCCTTTGGGCAAATAATCGGCGACGGGTTTGTCGGTAATGTCGTGCGGAGCGACGCTGGGTAAATCGGCGAATTTGGCGGGCGCCAACATGATG
>CAYGHZ010000200.1:0-4218 GCA_964349635.1 uncultured Candidatus Marinamargulisbacteria bacterium | reverse complement strand
ATCATAGACTTCTTTGGGTACTACGCCGGCCTTATCGAAGGCGTCGATGGCATGTCCTATAAAGAAAACGACGCTATTTGAGGCTGGACTGGTGTTATCGGGATTCATCAAACGATCCATCCCGGCGGCATAAGTCGTTACCTTGCTGTCACCCAACGTGACGTTGGCGTTGGTCGACAATCCCTTAATGTCAAACACTTCGTCAATCATCCGAATAACGGCCAACGCATTGCATATGCCTCTGATAATTTGAAGATCTTTTCCAATGCTTAATTCCTTGCTGGTTTGGTTCGCGGAAGCTACGCCCGCGGCGAAATTAAAGGCGGCGGCGGCTTCTCGCAAGTCCTTGGTAGGAACATCTACCAATACCAGGCCGATAATCTCGATTGGATTTTGGGCTGTTGTATCGGCGGCGATATGAATTTCGCCTACTTCCCCGGATTTAGAACCGATTTTAGAATACACATTGGCGAAAATATTGAGCGGAGTCACTTTATTTTCACCCAAAATCGCCTGACCTAAAACAAGATTGGCCTGTTGACGATTGGGGGTGGATTGCGTTGAATCGTTGGCAACCGCCTTAGCATCCACGCGAATGGCCTGATAATCTGATTTGGATTCGGCATTATCTAGCTTGGAATTGAGTTTCTCGGTATTGCTGGTACTGGTTGCTTTTACAAAACTTTCGAACAAATTCTTGCTACATGCTGTCAGAACGAACGGAAAAAGAAGCAACAAAATATATGTCGCATATTTTCTTTTCATAACTGTGATCTCCTTTCGGGAATAGTCTGTGGGTAATACCCTAACTCTACCTATTATCAGAACAATAATCAAATTCTAGATTTACTGGTTCCCGTTTTTTAAAAAAGCTAAACATTTTGAGGCTAAAACTTAAAATTTCTCGCCTTCAAGACGGGCGATAATGGCCGTACCACAGTTGTGTCCGAAGACGTTGACCGTCGTTCGAAACATATCCAACAACCGGTCCACGGCCAAAATAAGTCCGATGCCTTCCAAAGGTAAATTGACGGATCGAAGCACGATGACAATCGTGACCAAGCTGGCTCCAGGGATACCCGCAGCTCCGATGGATGTTAATGTCGCGGTCAGAAGGATGATAACTTGCTGAACCAGGGACAGTTCGATCCCAAAAACCTGCGCAATAAAAACAGCGGAAACAGCTTCATATAATGCGGTACCGTCTCTGCCAACGCTGGCGCCCAACGGAGCCACAAATCCGGTGACTTTTCCGGATACCCCGACATTCTTTTCAAGGCATTCCATCGTTACCGGAAGCGTGGCCAAGCTGCTGGCCGTAGAAAATGCGGTTGCCAGGGCCGGAAAAACCCGCTGAATAAGCGTGACGGGAGAATATCGGCCAACGGAAACAAGAAGACTAAATAAGGTAATGCAAACGTGAATGGCTAATCCAATCAGTACAGTCAGCATAAAAAGAGCCAGGGGCTTAATAGCGCCAACTCCCATCCGGCCAATAAGAGACGCCAACAACGCCGCCACCCCAAAAGGCGCCAGCTTCATAATCCAATCGGTAATTTGAAGCATCACCTGATCCAGCCCGTCGATCATCTTGACCAGGGGTTCGCCTTTTCGGCCTAGAATAATTAAAGCGGCGCCGAATAGCATCGAGAAGAAAATAACCGCCAAAATTTCGCCCTCAACGGCCGCTTTCAATATATTGTCCGGGATAATATAGCTAAAGAAAGTTCCGATCGAAACAGGCTCATTTTGAACGCCCGAAGGAACCGATGGAGAGGCTACGGAAAATTGCGCGTTGAGTCCCGGCTGTAATAAATTGACGCACAGTAAGCCGACGACGACGGCCAGGGACGTGGTCGAGAAATAATAGAGAAAGGTTCGCGCGCCCAACTTTCCCAATTGCTTAATGTTGCCAAGGCTTACAATCGCCATGACCAGCGACGAAAAAACTAAAGGGACGATCATCATACGAAGCGCCCGGATAAACAGAGTGCCTATCGGACGGACGAACTCCGCTTTTTCCTGAAACAAAATTCCGGCCAGTACCCCCACCGCAATGCCGATTAAAATCTGTGTGTGAAGCTTGAGCTTCATAGTCTCGGTGCTTTCGTGGTGATCCGGGCGAGACTTGAACTCGCGACCACTTGATTAAAAGTCAAGTGCTCTACCAGCTGAGCTACCGGATCGATTGTGGGGTTAAAAAACGCTATAATCCTATCCTATGCGAGTTTCTTTTTTTACTCAAGGGTGTCGACTTAATCAAGCGGAAACAGCGCTTCTGGAGCAAAGTTTTTCCAAAGAAGGATTTGAAATTGTCGATTTCCAAAGTCCGGCGGATGTGGTCGTCGTCAATACCTGCACCGTGACCGAAAACGGAGATTCCGATACGCGCCGTCTCGTTAATAAAATCAACCGGATCAATCCGGATTCCAGAATTGCGCTCATCGGCTGCCAGGCTCAAATCTTAAAAGACCAATTGCTCCAATTGCCCAATGTCGAATGGGTAGTGGGTACGGCTCAAAAAATGCGGTTGGCGTATCTCCTGGCGCAGCCGGGCGTGTTCGTCGAAAAAATCAAGCCGGAAGCCTTTACGATAGAGGAGTCCGGCATAGATCGCCACCACACCCGCGCCAATTTAAAAATTCAGGACGGCTGCGATTTTTACTGCTCGTTTTGCGTCATTCCCTTTGCCCGCGGCCCGGCGCGCAGCCGCGTGTTTGACGACATTTTGCGCGAAGCCCGCGAACTGGTGGCGGCCGGTCACAAAGAATTGGTGCTGACCGGGGTCAATATCGGCACCTATGCCAACGATGGCCGGTCGTTTATGGATATTATTTTCGAGTTGGAAAAAATCGAAGGACTGGAACGCATTCGAATTTCGTCGATTGAGCCAACCACGATTCCCAAGGAACTTATCGAGCATATGCGCGTATCAAAAAAGCTATGCCACTATTTGCATATTCCTCTTCAAAGTGGAAACGACACGATATTAAGCGCTATGAGCCGAAAATATTCTCTGCAAGAATTCGACAAGTTTATTCAAATGGCCCACGAGGCGATTCACGATATCTGCATCGGAACCGATGTGATCGTCGGGTTTCCCGGTGAATCGGACGAGTTATTTGAAAAGACGCTTAGTTATCTAAGGGAAGCGCCGATCCATTATTTTCATGTATTTAGCTATTCCGAACGAAAATTTGCCAGAAGCAAAAAGATTGAAGGAAAAGTGGATGAAAAAAATATCGCCCGGCGCAGTCAAATATTGCGCGAGCTAAGCCAACGAAAACGGCGTCTGTTTACAGAGCGTTTTGTCGGGAAAACTGTGAGAGTTTTGTTTGAGCAGAAAAAGAAGGGAAAGTGGACGGGGGTTACGGATCAGTTTGTTCGGGTGAATGTGGAATCGGATGACGATTTGGTTAATCAGATCAGATGGATAACGTTTGAATTAGATTCTAATGGGCATGCCGATTAGTAACGGGAGGAGAAGTATGGAATTAATACATGTTGCGCTTCGTGGAGCGAAGGCTTGTTTATCTAAACTATGGGTGCACGTTAAATCAAAACGACGCACTCCCGGTAGCGCTAAGGGGCAAATTTGGATTAGCGACGATTTCAATGCCCCAATGTCCAAGTTTGTAGGCTAAGCCGCTTTCGCAATTTCCAACGATTCATATTCCGGAAACATAATAATGGCAGGGTGAATGCCGAATGCCTTGGCCAGCTGTTCGGCGCGTTTTTTGCCGATATCAACCCGATCATTTTCCAAAAGGCTGATGTTGGTAGGATTGATTCCGCTTCGATTTCCTAACTCTTCCTGAGTCCAGCCCTTCAATTCACGTAACATATGGATGACTTCGCCTGTGGTTAAGGTTTCACGGACGGAGGCGGGTAGAAAATCGGTTTCTTTAAAATTATGTTTCATAAAAATCTCCTTTTAATAGTTGTGCGGCGTGATTTCAAGAACAAAAACAGTGACAATATCGCGATCGACCATATAAATAACCCGGTATTGCAAGCTCAATCGCGAAGATCGTTGACCCAACCTATCCCCTTTTAATTTTTCGTCATGAAAGCCTGGAAATTCTCGAAGAATGTCAGGGCCGTGTCTAAAAATCAAATCCTTCCAAAGTTCATATTTCTTGAGAACCGCCGGAGGTAAGGCTCGGCAAATTTTCCCCAAGGCCTTATGTTCTTTTATATTCCACATTTATTATAAAT
>CAYGHZ010000199.1:0-4222 GCA_964349635.1 uncultured Candidatus Marinamargulisbacteria bacterium | reverse complement strand
ACTCAATGCGACCGGAGTTTGAGATTTCAATGCCACGGACCAAGCGCCTTTGACTTCCGTCCCGTCGGCGGGCCGAATCACAACCAAATTGGGCATCGCCCGCAATGACGCCAGATGTTCCACCGGCTGATGGGTCGGGCCGTCTTCACCCAAAAACACGCTGTCATGCGTAAACTGATAAATCACGCGCAATTTCATTAGCGCCGCCAGACGCACCGCGTTACGCATATAATCCGAAAACGTAAAAAACGTTCCGCAATACGGCAAAATCATCCCCTGCAAGGCCATCCCCGAACTAATCGCCGCCATCGAAAATTCGCGAACGCCGTATTTAATATTGCGATGATGATAGTGCCCGGCCCGAATCACGCCGCCGGCCGTCATAAACGTGTTGTCCGAGCCGGACAAATCCGCCGAACCCCCAAACAAGAAAGGCGCTTCGTCATGCAGCGCCTGCAAAACACTATTAGACGCCTTGCGCGTCGCCGAACCGGTTTTCACCACAATCTTTTTTAATTTTTCATCGAGATCCGCCGGAACTTTTTTATCTAAAAATTGCTGCCAAAGCCGCGCCTTTTCCGGATGTTGCGCCGCCCATTTTTGAAAGCGATCTTGCCACTGCGATTCCACTGCCTGCAAATGCGCGCCGCGTTCTTTAAAAAATTCCGTCACTTCTGCGGGAACATGGAATAGCGGCTCCAGCGGAATACCATGATATTCCTTGGTCAATTGCGTTTCCGCGTGTCCCAATGCCTTGCCATGCACTTCGCTGGTTCCCTGATAGCTGGGAGACCCTAAGCCAATCACGGTTTTCGCCACGATCAAACTCGGTTTACCTGTCGCTTGTCGCGCTTCGTTTACCGCGTCCGCGATCTCATCTAAATCATGACCGTTAATCGTCCGAACATGCCAGCCATACGCGCGATATCGGGCCGCCGTATCTTCCGAAAAACACTCGTCCAGCGGGCCATCCAAACACACGTCATTGGCATCATAAACAACGATCAGATTATCCAATCCCAGATGCGCCGCAAAACTGCTGGCCTCGGCGGATACGCCCTCCATCATGTCGCCGTCGCTGGCCAACACAAAAATATGCGCGTCCAATTCAAAACCAAACGTTTCCGAAATAATTTTATTCCCCAACGCCATTCCCACCGCGTTCGCGACTCCCTGTCCCAACGGCCCCGTGGTTGTCTCTACTCCGGGAAAACCATGTTCCGGATGCCCCGGAGTTTTAGAATGTAATTGCCGAAATTTTTTCAGATCGTCCAACGTATAATCAAACCCGGACAAATACAGGCAACTATAAAGCAACATTGATCCATGCCCGGCCGACAAGACAAACCGGTCGCGGTTAATCCAATTCGGATTTTTCGGATTAAAGTGCATCGCGCAACCAAACAAATACGCCGCAATATCCGCGCATCCCAGCGGCAACCCCGGATGGCCGCATTGCGCCGCTTCTACCGCATCCAACGAAAGCCCGCGAATGGTTCGGGCTACCGACGTAATCGTTTTACTTTGATAGGTTGTGTAGTAGGTCAACGCGGTCTCTCCAATGCACTAAGTCGTTTAATACAATTAATACCATCAACGAAATTAATACCGCCGCGCCCATATTATTGATCACGCGCTCCCATTTTTTATTTAACGCCCGGCCTCGAACCTTTTCGATCAACAAAAACGCCAAATGCCCACCGTCCAAAACGGGAAACGGAAACAAATTAACAACGCCCAAACTGATACTGATCATCGCCATAATCTGCAAAAATTGTAAAATGCCGCGCCCCAAACTAAACGACGCAAATTGCACAATCCCCACCGGCCCGGCCATTTCTTTAAACGACGCGCGACCTGAAAACAACATCCCCAAACTCTTAAATACCAAGGTGATATTGCGCCACGTCGCCTGTAATCCATACCCAATCGACAACACCGGATTGTAACGCGTCAGGGCCGTCCCCAATTCCACGCCGATCAATCCGATATTCAAGTCTTTATCTTTTGCCTTTGGCGTCACCGTAAAGGTTTGCGCAACACCGGCTCTCTCGATGGTTAGCGCCAACGGAATTCCGACCGACTTATTCACCACCGCGATAAAATCTTTCTGCATATCCGTCACAGCGCGGCCTTCCAACGACATAATTTTATCGCCCTTGGTCAACCCGATTTCCGCTGCCGGCGAATCCGGAAACGTACCTTGCACTTCGTTACTAACTCTGGGCACGCCGATAAAGGTAAAAATCCCAACAAAAATCAAAAAGCCCAACAGCAAATTCATCATCGATCCGGCCGCGATGGTCAACAGCCGCTTGGACCATGGCTTATGATAAAAACTCAATTCCGGCGGCGCTTTTTCATCTTCGTCATCGTCGACGCCGGCCAATTTCACAAACCCGCCCACCGGCAACATGCGCAACGAATACATCGTCCCGCGCCATTTCTTACTCCAAATTTTCGGCCCCATACCAATCGCAAATTCATAAACGCCAATGCCGGACCACTTGGCCGCCAACATATGACCCAACTCATGAATAAAAATCACGATGCCTAATCCAAGGATAGTAATGAAAAAGCTCACAGCCCAATCATACCGTAAGAAAAAAAATTTTGATATGGCCTTTTCCCAAAAAGATAAGCTAATATGTGAAGCGTGTTTATTTGAGTGAGCGCAAGGCACTTTGCGTTGAGTAGCGGAGCATAGCACCCTGCTATGTGAGCAACGGAAACACAAAGTAACGCCGCGATCGCGCAAATAAACGTGCTTCAGGGCGGTTAGCTCAGTTGGTTAGAGCGCTTGCTTGACATGTAAGAGGTCACAAGTTCGAATCTTGTACCGCCCACCAAATTGTTTTGAGACCTTAAGTTAAAACCGTTTTAATAAAACTTTCATGGCGAGTCAAACCCTATCACTTTCTGTTGACCAGCGCCTTGTCGAAATCGCAAAAACGCCTTTTCACCCTCTGCCTGCAACAAGACCTGTACTTCGTCTCGCCCTCCGATCAATCCAATGCCGGCCCCGGTTTCAGACGCCCCGATTTTTACCTCCGGCCTGCCGTTGGGATCGATTAGGCGAAACATCACGGTATCCGGATACGCATCCTTTGCCGGATGCATCCGAATGCTTGCCCGGACTTTCCCATTCCTGTCGCTGATCTCCAACGCATGTCCGCGTAAAACGGGAACGACGTTGTCCAAAACCGGCGGCTTGATACAAAAGAGCCAAGTTAACAACGCCGCAAGCAAAATAAAATTAATTATCGTAAGCAAGTTCAAAAAACGCTGAAGATTCACAATCGTCATAGTAAAACAAAACGAGCTAAAAACAAAAAATGGCGTTAAAGTTTCGAATCTTGTACCGTCAACCAGTTATAAATATAGTTCACAAGCAATGTCAAAATAATCCAGATTACCGGATCGAAATTCATTGGAACATCTGGCGCCTTCTCCGGTTCTTGAATCCCTGCCGGAGTCGCAGCTTGCCTAATTCTTTCCTGCGGTCGAAGCCGATCCAAATGCGCTTTGACTACCGGGGCTTCAAAAACAGAACAATTGGGCAAAAACCGAGGGATTATATGGTTCGCCCCAAAAATGACAGCGATAGGTGCGTTTCCCTGAACCATCCGCGCCTGATCTACCATAAACTTCCCAAGATCCCGATCAATTTCACCCAATTTTTTTTCAAATAGTTCCCGCCCAAGCACATGCGGATTTTGCAGGAGTCTGTCTATCTTTTCCAAAAGCTCGGGCGTCCGAGCGGGATACAATGTCACATCTCGCTCGCCTAGCATCAGCAAATAGTACATAGTCCCTGCCCCAAAATAACCCAAGATTTTTTCAAAGCTGCCTTGGTCCCGGGTTTTTAGTTCGCTAATCCAGGATTTAAGCATCATCAACGTCAATATAGGATTCTGATTGATATCTACGGCGGCGCGTCCACCGGCAAGAGCAGGCCCAATTAATTTCGCCGATTCCTTGGCAAACGCGTCGTTAGTCATTCCAGCAAATCGGGTCTTGAAAAATTCAGCTATTGAGCGGATTTCGGTAGTCAAATTCATAGGGCCGGTCGTTTGAGATTCCATTCGCCATTCTTCAAAAATCGCCGAGTACCGCCCTTCTAATAACCGACCCAGAATCCAGCGCTGACATTCAATAGTTATCTTATGGGATCTTGGATCTGGAGCCTCGTGAGCCTGAGGAAAATAATGAAACGCGGGTC
>CAYGHZ010000198.1:3295-4233 GCA_964349635.1 uncultured Candidatus Marinamargulisbacteria bacterium | reverse complement strand
TTATATATCTCTGTATAGAGTTATCGACAAAAAGTAGGGAAAGTATTCATTCGAATATTCTGGTGTATCTTTAAGAGCGGGATGTGTGGAGAATTCCAAACTGTTTTGCGCCATCCAATGTAATAGTCTCGCCGGTGGAGTTTGCGGTAAGGTATTAATCTGATGGAATCTGCCAAACAACCAAACAATCCTATTAAGCAACACATTGTGCCTAAGTTCTACCTTCGGGGCTTCGTGCCCCAGAACGACAAAAAACATCGCATATGGCAATTTTTTCGAGACAGGGAGCCCGTATGGATAAATTACATCAAGGTTTGTCATCGGCGGCATTTTTACTCAATAGACGGTGTTGATGACCCCGAAAAATACCAAATAGAAGAATTACTTTCAAAAATTGAATCCGATGCCGCGCCGATACACGAAAAATTAATTCGGGGGTCGATTGATCTGACGGAAGGCGAGAAGCAGAAATACGCTGTTTTCTTGGCTTTTCTAAAGCAACGGACGCCTGTTTTTCGAGAGCAGGTGGTGAGATTTAGGACGAATGCTGCAAAGAAAATTATAGAGGTAGCGGCAAGCAATAAGGAATATTTTCACCGAACAATAAAAAAAATTTTGGAGGATAAAGGTGAAGCATACAGTGAAAGCAAAGTTGAAGAAGCTCGGTTAGTAGGCTTAGACTTTGACGAAACAAAGTATAAAATTGAGGTAAACAAAAATGTCCATCTCAGACTAATGCTTTCTACGCTTGAAAGCGGTAAGATAATTGGCCTTCTTGACGCAATGACATGGAGATTAATCCTTACTAAGGAAGAAATCCCATTCATTAGTTCGGAAAATCCGTTTGGAATGTTCAACTCGGCTCTCGTTGGTCAAAAGTTTTACGGCCCAGGGCTTGCCCAATCCGGTGTCGAAATTACAATACCTCTTTCCAGCAC
>CAYGHZ010000198.1:0-3285 GCA_964349635.1 uncultured Candidatus Marinamargulisbacteria bacterium | reverse complement strand
GTGCCTATTTCTCTCGTGGGATGGCAAGCCAGACATCTATGAAACGTACCTCTTTGGACAAAATCAAAAGAACTTAGTGGATAGAATTAATGCCATTACTGAATCTCAGGCCGATCAGATAATCCTTACAGGAGTCAACAATACTTATATCGGATCCTTTCTAAGGCAAAGAAGATGGCGAGTTGTACGAAGTACCGGCTAAGAACTAAATTCTTAACAAAAAACATGTTTAAATGTACCATAATAGTGGTACATTTATGACTAGTCGCGAATATATCGCCTATAGTGGGCACAAATTTACTATCGAATGGTATTTCGATGCGCGAGGGCAAAGCCAGGCTTTAGATTATTTTAACGATCTGGATGAGGGACAGCAGGATAAATTGATATATTTGATGAATAGGCTGGGGGATATAGGCGCGATAAAGGATAAGACAAAATTTAGGAACGAAGGCGACGGCGTTTATGCGTTTAAACCAAAGCCGGATCGGTTTTTATGCTTCTTTGTCGCAGGTAAAAAAGTGGTAATCACTAACGCCTTTGAAAAGAAGCAAGACAAGTTGCCAAAAAACGAAAAAGAGAGAGCCCTGCGAAACATGGATGATTACAAAAAACGAACCGCAAAGGAGGCCTATTATGAATAAGAAATCCGCTACCTCGACCTTCGAAAGGATTATGCAAAATCCTGAACGGCGAAAAAAATATAAAGAAGGCTATCGACGCTTTTTGTTGTCCGAACTATTAATTTCATGGATGGAAGACGATGATAGCTCGGTTCGGCAATTGGCGAAGGAATTGGAATTGTCGCCTACTGTTATTCAGGCGCTCCGAAAAGGCAAACAAACCGACTTAAAAACTAGCAACTTTTTGAATATGTTGGATCATTTTGGCTATGAAGTTGCCTTGGTAAATAAAAAAACTAAAAAAGAAGAAATGATGTTGGCTTATGAAAATCATCATATTGCGGCGTACTCTAGGTAGAAAAACAATTCAAAATGTCGCGTATTAAGGGGATGATTGAGGAGGAAAACTACCTGACTAGTTAAAACGCCCTACCCGCGTATATCGAGGAACCCTGCGGAACCCCACGGGTAGGGACTTACTTTATGCCTTTATTATTCCCATTTGGACTGATTTTGTAAACTATCGTTCAATACCCAAGTTTAAAACACAAGAAAACCGGGAATTTAATCGATAACTGTGTGGACAACAGATATACATGTGATGTTATTATTCGCACTATCTAAGCGTAGTAAAGCAAGCAGGAGGGACTAGTTATGAGACAAAAATCTAAAAACGCCGTTATTAACATACGAACGCTATCGGACCGTAAGCACATTTTAGAGGAAGCGGCGGGTGTTTTGGGGCAAAATCTTTCGTCGTTTATGATTAGTTCTTCGCTGCAAAAGGCAGAGGAGGTTTTGGCTACCCATGGGAAAGTTACCCTCAATAATAAGGAAAGAGACCGGTTTATCCATTCCTTGAGCACCTTCAATTTGCCCAAATCCTTCGATAAGGCTGTAGACAAGTACAATCGTGTCATCGAAATTTAGATTTGAGCCGTTATCGGCTCAGGGGCGATCCCACCTAAAGAAATTTGACTGTGGAAGTAAGGATGTTAATGGCTATTTTCATCAGTATGCCTTGAAGAACAGCAAATCAGGCCAGTCTTCATGCCATTTGCTTCTGGACATCGAGAATGAAAAAATCGCTGGTTTTTACACCTTAAGTGCAAGCTCCATTAGCTTTGAACATATGCCGGAAAACGGACTGGGCATAAAGATACCTAAATACCCGATTCCTACCGCATTGATTGGCTATTTGGGTGTAGATATCGGGTACCAAAATCAAGGGCTGGCCGGCGTATTGGTTGTCGATGCGATAAAACGGGCGCATCACGTTCGAGATGATATTGGGCTTGGAATACTTGCGATTGTCGTAGATCCGATTAACGAAAAGTCGGAGGCATTTTTCAGGCATATGGGGTTTGAGCCGCTGCATGGGAAAACGTCTCTTTTTATTCCGCTTCAACAGGCGCTTGCGAGGATACAGGCGGGTAGCAAGAAAAAATGATTTTCGTTTTAGTCACCCCCGCCAAAATCAAAAACACAAACCCAATCAAATGATTCAACGTGATACGTTCGTTGAGGTAGAAGATCGAGAAGCCAGTGAAAACGGCTAGCGTAATAATTTCCTGAATCGCCTTCAATTGGACGGCGGTGAATTGGCCGTGGCCATGGCTTTGGAGGGTGCGGGTGGTCATCTAATTTGAAACTGAGCGATGCGTATGGTGATTTTCAATGTCTTTTTTAAGAGTGTTCAGCCCAATAGTCATGGCAACTTTTAAGGTGTTTTGATACCTAGCTTTTTAGCGAGGGCGTAAATAGTATCCGGAATTAAGATATTGATGCGCCGATTTTTTTCCTTGAGCAGTTAAACCACAATCTTCTCAAAACCTTTTTCTAGGCCCAAATAATTCGTCCCGCTAACAACCTTTTGGCTAGTTTCAATTTCCAGTTTTTTTCTGGCATCGCCCGCTATTTTTCCGCCGGTTCGCGCGGCCTTGCGATTTTCATCAAACCCCTTCGCATCTTTAGCCTTGGCGATTTCGGTGGTGGATTTTTCGCCGAGCATTGTGAAAATCAATTCCAAATCCGTCATATGGTCGCGTAAATTCTCGCGATCGATTTTTTTGACCGCTTTGTGATCCGTGGGCTTTATTCCAAACGTGGCTTCATGGATTTCCGAGGTCAAAATGGAATATTCAACGCCTTCTTTTACATGCCGCTTTTTCCATTCGTCGGTCAGTTCTTCCCGAATGGCAATCCCGCGCAGCCTTTTTTCAATCCATTCGTCCGGATATCCTTTGGCCTTGTATAAAGCCCGTGTTCGTTTTGTGGCCAATTCAGGGTTTTCGATTTCTTGGACGCGCTCGTAACCAACCTTGGCTAGCCAGCGTTTGAAGGGTTCGGCATTGGGGGAGGGGATGGATTGGATGAGGCGGAAGAGTGTCTCGGTGTTAGCACAATCGGTTATGTATTTTTTACCGTCCGTCGACTCCAATTTCAGTTGTCCGATTTTTTCGGACAACTGAAGATACCCTTCTTTTAATAATTTGCTTTTTAGGTCACTCCAATATTTACGGGGGCGATCTGTTCCCGTAAGAGCCTCGATGACATCAATAATTGAAAACCACAACTCATTTTGATGAATAACTTTTCGAATTTTTTTGCCACTGAATAGCGCTATTTTCGCGATTTCCATAAAAAACACCCCTTTTGATTT
>CAYGHZ010000197.1:0-4243 GCA_964349635.1 uncultured Candidatus Marinamargulisbacteria bacterium | reverse complement strand
GAATAATTCCAGCCCCCGGCTTCCAAAACCCAATACCATATTTTCGCGATACCGACGCCAAAAAATCGAAAACTTCTTTGTTGGCGACTTTCGATTCTGCCAAATCAGCGCTCGCCCCAGTTTTCGCCAAAATCAAATGATCACAATGCACCGTCGACGGCACAGCCACTTTTGCCCGACCCGATTGCATAAATTGCAACAGCGCCATCTGCGCGGTGGCATCCTGCATCGCCACACGGTCGGGATTAAAATCCACATAATCTTCCCCGCGTCTAAATCCGCCCTTGGGAATCGGCGTCACGCAATGCGCATAGAGAATTTTTTCTGCCAGCGTTAACGGTCGACCCAAATTGGGAATACGTTGTTTGAAATTTTCATAAACCGTTCGGATTTTATTGAGATCAAAAAGCATTTTTTTCTCCTTTTAACCCTGCGGCTTTTGAATTATTGTACCGCGAAAAATGGAAGAAGCTGCAAATACAGCTGATGAAAATCATCCAACGACAACACCTCGCCCCGGATCGTCGGATTCTCGGCTAAAAACGGAACATTCTCAAAACCCGGCTTCAAATCTAAATACGGGCTTTGCCGCAAGCAATTTTTCAACGTTTTCCGTCGTCCCCAAAACGCCGCGTTTACAATTCTAAAAAACGACTCTTCAACCTCAAATCGTTGTGTGCGGGGGGTCAGCCGAATCATCTTCGAATCGACTTTCGGCACCGGCCGAAACGACTGTTTTGATACTTTAAATAGTGACTGAACATCCAAATAATAATTGCAATACACCGTAAACGACGTGTAGTTTTTATCACCCGGCGGCGCGATCAATTTTCCGGCAAATTCGTTTTGCACCATAATATCCGCCGTGGTCCAACGATCGCGTGTTTCAATCAACAATTTAATGATTTTGGCCGAGATGTGATAGGGAATATTCGCGACCACGCGAAACGGAGCAGGCACCCCCTCGAACCGAGTCTGCAAGACGTCTCCTAACGTAAAATGCACATGATCTAATCCCGCAAGACGTTCTTTTGTTTCCGACAACCAATGCGAATCGACTTCAAAAATAAATAAATTTTTACACGCCTTCGCCAACGCCAACGAAAACCAACCCTCGCCACAGCCAATTTCCACCACAGTCTCGTCCGGCTGAACATCGGCAGTCGTCAAAATTTTGTCGATAACATTTTTATCTTTTAAAAAAACCTGACCTAAATGAATTTTCTGCATAGCTCCACCGCCGCGCAAAACGAGGTAATCGACGCTTTGTCTTGATACGCAATTTCAAACGCCGTCCCGTGGTCCGGCGACGTGCGAATAAACGGCAACCCCAGCGTCACATTCACCGCCTCATCAAATGCAATTAATTTTATGGGGATTAAACCCTGATCGTGATACAACGAAATGACCAAATCAAATTCACCGTTATACGCGCGATAATAGAGAGTGTCCGGCGGATACGGCCCGGTCAAAAGTCCGGGATTTTTGGCGACAAACGGCTTTAAAATCCTTTCCTCTTCGTCTCCAAACAATCCACCTTCGCCCGCATGCGGATTCAAACCAGCCAATGCAATTTTAGGATTTTTGATATTCAAAAGCCGCATCATCAGCAAGCCATTCTCCAACGCCGTTTGCAAAGTTGCTTCGGTCAAAAGACTGGGCACCTTGATATACGAATGATGCACAGTCGCCAAAATGGTTTTGAGCCGCTCGGTATAAAACGCCATGCTCACCCGCTCGGACTTCGTTAGTGATTTAAGCATCGTCGTGTGTCCGGTAAAAGGAACACCCGCCAAATGAAGCGAGGTCTTATTGATTGGCGCAGTCACCAACGCATCTATTCCAAAATCCAGCGCCGCCTGAATATAGGTGTAAGAAGCGCGCCCATTTTCTGCATCGGGACATCCGACAATGATATCTTTAAGATTATAGACATCTTTTTTTTCACAATCGATATCGGAAAAAAATTTTTCAAATAAAATCCCGGAACCAAAAACAATGGGCCGAATACCCAATTTCCGGATGGACTTCGCCACAATCTCCGGCCCGATACCACCGGGATCGCCAAGCGTAATACCCAGTTTCATAGGGTGAGAATTTCGCCCAGTCCCTTCAATTTAAGCAGTCGCTTCATAAACAAATGCTGCGTCAAAGGCGTGGTCGAATAACTCAGTTCCACGTGAATCAAATCTGTTTTTACCAACGTTTTATATTCCAAAAACAAGCCAAATTTAGAAATCATGTCCTCGATTGCTTCCAGAGCTTTTACTTTTTTCACTTCAATGGTGACGCTGTAATGATGCTGTGTAGCCTCGCCACGAATGAAGAATTTGCTGGAAAACAAAAAGAACGCCACCAATACGGTGCCAATAATGGCTTCAATAATCAGTCCGCCGCCGATGAGCATCCCAAGCGCGGTCGCCGTCCATAATGTCGCCGCCGTGGTTAGCCCACGCACGACGCGCTGAGAATGCAAAATGGTACCGGCGCCAATAAAACCAATGCCCGAAACAATCTGAGCAGCAATGCGTCCCGGATCTCCATCAAACGAAAAATGGCGCGAAATAAATGTAAAAATCGTGGCGCCCACGCAAATCAACACATGGGTTTTAAGGCCGGCCGGTTTGCGCCGCGACTCCCGCTCCAGACCAATAACGCCGCCCACAAGCACCGACAACAAACATTTAAAGAAAAAATCGAGAGTCAGTAAGTAGGAATCGAGCACTAAGACAGTATATATTTTCCTTTTAGATAGGTCACGAACGGTTTTTCGTCCAACGCGTAACCAGTCACATCCTGAATCAATTCCGAAGCAGTTTTAGAACGACCAACCCCGTGAATATTTTTATTAAGCCAATCACGCAAAACCATTAGGTCGCCGCGTTCCATTTTGCCGTCCAGATCCGGAATCTCTTTTTGCATCCGGTCAAAAATCTGCGCTGCGTAAAGATTACCAAGTGTATACGTCGGAAAATAACCAAACGCCCCCGTCGACCAATGGACGTCTTGCAAAACGCCTTGAGCATTGCTAGGTGGGGTTATTCCCAAATAATTTTGATATTTTTCATTCCAAAATTGGGGCAAATCCGCCACCGAAAGGCGCCCTTCAAACAATTCCAATTCGATTTCAAATCGGATTAGAATATGCAAATTGTAGGTCACTTCATCAGCTTCGACGCGAATCAACGACGGCTCGACGCGATTGATCTCGCGGTAAAAATCATCAAACGAAACGGCTTTAAGTTGATCGGGAAAATAAGTTTGCAATAGAGGAAAATGGCCGCGCCAAAATGCGTTGCTTTTTCCGACATGATTTTCCCACAAACGGGATTGGCTTTCGTGAATGCCCAGTGAAATCGGCTGACCCAGGGGCGTGCCAAACCATTGCAGATCCAGGCCTTGTTCATAAAGCGCATGTCCGCCTTCATGCATCGTGCCCGATACCCCTTCCATCACATCGTGCAGCTTAAATCGCGTGGTAATGCGGACGTCGGTCGGATGTAGATCGAGCGTGAAGGGGTGGGTGGATTTGTCCAAGCGGCCGCGGGTAAAATCAAATCCCATCCGTTTTAGAATTTCGATGTTGAAATCCCATTGTTTGTCGGTTGGGAACTCACCCTTAATCCCTCTCTTGGGAAGAGAGGGGAGAGATTTCATTAACTGGCGTATGGCGTCGCGCAGGCGACTGAAAATGGGTTTGAGCTGCGCGGCGGTCATGCCCGGCTCGAATTCGTCGAGCAGGCCATCGTAAGGGTTTTGCGAAAAACCCCAAAACGCCGCTTTTTGCTTGGATAACGCGATCACCTCTTCAAGATGCGGGCGAAAAAGATCAAAATTATTTTGACGACGGGCCTCTTGCCAGACATGTTGAGCTTTGGACGTAGCGCGCGCGAAGGTCTCGACAAAGGCTTCCGGCAATTGCGTCGCCTTTTCCCAGTCTTTTCGAGCTTCGGCAACCAACCGTCGTTCAGAATGCGAGAGGTCGTTGGCGGATTCGGCCCGTTTGAGTGCCTGCTCAAAAGTTTTTGACGTATGGCGTTGATGAGATAGTTTCGCGATCAATGCTTCCTGATCGGAGCGGCTTTCAATGGCGCCTTCTGGCATATACGTTTCCTGATCCCAGGACAGAAGGCCATGGACGCTGTGCAAAACACCCAGCTCGCGAAGTTCGCTAACAAGGGGTCTTAATTTAGGAAGCATAGAATCATTATACATGTTTAATATTTCTATATCAGGTGTATAG
>CAYGHZ010000196.1:769-4246 GCA_964349635.1 uncultured Candidatus Marinamargulisbacteria bacterium | reverse complement strand
ATGCTGCTACACGCGAATTTAAGACAAAAGATAACGATCCGGTGATTAACGGACTTTTGCGAGATTTTACCCGATTCGCCGAATCCGGCAACGCTTCTCAACGAACCCTTTTGAGACAGGTCGTTATTCATTTGCCCAACGAGATGAAACAACAGTTGTTTGGGTCAGGAGCATTGCGAACGTCTCCCCGTGATTTGGGAGAAATAAAACTGCACGGCACAAACCAGGCGCTTAAGTATCAAGACGATCCGTTGTTAAGGGCAAATCAGCAAAATAACACTCGACCGGATTTGAAATTTGAGCCAGAGGTCAAATCGGATTCAAAGGAAGTTGATTCTTCCGTTGCGCCAACCGGAACAGACCCGGCGAAAGGGGTGCAAGGGGATGACGACTTTTCGGCTTTGGCAGATCAATCAACCGTAACTTAAAATCGGGTTTTCATTATTTTGGACTTGGACAAGGAGTATTTTTAACGGAATAGACACACCATAAAATATTTGATATCACTGGGTTAACTTATATGAAAAGATCATCCGTTTCCGAAAAAGCATCCTTCCAAGCGGTTCGGTCGCAGCTATTCCGACTTCCGGTCAGTCAACGGTTGCGTTTGGCAAAAGAAGTCGAAGAACATGACTGGGCCGAGCGATTTTGGGAAGCCAGTGACGCCATTGGACGTAAATTAAAGGCTAAAGGAATGAAGGCATCCGACGTGCCAAAGCTAATTGAAGACGTTCGAAAACGGCGCGGCAAAGCTTAAAGTCGGCCTGGACACAAATATCTATATCTCTTATTTCTTCGGTATGCCACTGAAGGAAATTTTAAAGCTATTTTGTCAGCGGCGACAAGAAGTATCTTTTGCTGCTTAAAGAACTTGAGTCCATTCCGATTATCTCGCCGGCGGAGTTTTTAAACCGCTTTAAGCGTTTGAACAGGAAATAAAAGCATACTGGATTCCTGCGTCCCGAAGTGGCGCACTTTTACTCTCACATCGTGCAGTTTTACTTTAGCCTAATGAATGATCGCCCCTTGAGGGCGAGGGGGATAGCAATGTTACTTCAAGGGGACATCAATAACTAAGGCAACCCCATCGAGGAATAGTTGCGGATGAATTAAGGCGTCTGCCAAACTCTTTTTTTCTTCCTTCCAAAGCAAAGCGTGCGAAACAGCAAACCCCAAAGCTCCGCCCGCGAAAACATCGGACGCCCAATGATAATTTTTATAGACCAAGGCAAGGCTTGCTAATGTTGCCAATGAATAGGAAGTGATAGGAACTAAAGGATTATCGCCGTATTTAGAAGCAATAATTGTGGCCACCGACCAAGCGGAAGCGGAATGTCCCGAAGGAAAGGCCTTAGTCGCGTCCGATACACTTAAGCCAGGCCCATTCCAAGTCTCAGAGCTTCCGTAAGTGGGGCGGTATCTTTGGGACAACTGCTTTCCTATTCGAACATATGCGCCTGAAATCAGATAGCTTTTGAGCGCAATCAGCGTAGTTTCATTTAGCTTTTCATCTTGCGAAATATTCGCAATCACATTGCCAATCAAAAGGCTGCCACTCAAAACATAGCCGTCCCCCAATAGCACGGTCGAATTGAAAATCGAATCGGCGATTCCACTGCGATTTCTTTGGACATACTCAAACACAGAATCATCTTTAGTAAAAAGAAATGCGGTGATTCCGGCGATTGCGCCAAGCTGCAGCGCTTCTTTAGACGTCCAATGCAAGGGTTGTAATCCAACATCCGCAAAATCAGTTACGATGGAAGAAATATAATCTACGCTCAACAATTTGGTCGCGTGCGCCGCCGACGGAAACAATGTCGTGACGCACAACATGACGCCGACCCAAAAATTAATTCGTGACAAAGATTCGACCTTCAATCTTGGGGGTAACGGGAGTATTTGCACGAATATAAGCGGCCGTGCTTTGGTCTACACGCTCATTCAAAGCAATCTTTTTGGAGCTGTCGACGGCGCTAAATACCGTATAGCTGTCGCCACCTCCGATCGTGTAGTCGGTCGCCGCCAAAACATAATTGGCAGTCGGTGAAACATTTTGATTCTTTATTTTTAACGATGTAACGCGCTGGCCGATAGCCAGAGAAATATTGTAGGAAACGCGAACTTCCTTTGACGTTTGAAGAAAAGCGCCGGTGCCGATTCCGGCAGCCGATCGTTCAAAAATCATTTTGAGCTGTGCACCGGTAACGGTGACCAACGCAACATTATTTTTAAAACTATTAATTTCCTCAAGAATACCTTCGTTAATTTCACCTGCCGGATAGACTCCGTTTACAGCCGAAGGCCCTATTCTCAGGTTGCCGCCGTTAATGAGCGCTAAATCAGGTGAGTACCCTTTGCGGACGCCACACGCCACAGCGGCGTCGGCAGTCAGATTCCCCAGTAAGGATTCTTGCGTTCTAACGACCGCGTTATTGGCATCAAGCGGGGTCGTCACTATGCCGAGCGTTGCTCCGGCGGCGGGTTTGTCCTGATTGAGCTTTAAAAGCCCACAGGATGAAAGCAAACACATGGTTACCAGACTCAGACAAATGACCAGTTTTTTCAATTTAAATTCCTCCTTTGAAAATTGTTTTTAGAAAAAATAGGAAACCGACACCAAGCCAAACCCATTAAAAAAGAACCGAAATTCCGAATCTGATGACCCCACGGGAAGATATATTTTGGCTGTCAAGGTAGCATTGTCGTTTATTCGATACAATGCGTTAGGCATCACCATCGCGCCGCCGTCAGCCAGGGATAAATAGCTCACCAATTCCAGATCGCATTTCGAAAAGATATCAGGCTTAAACACCCTGCCAAAGAGGTAATTTTGACCAAATCTGGCAAAATCATAACGCCGATTGGCCTCATAAAAAAAATACCTATTACCGGCGTAAGATGCTTGCGCGCCCTGTTTGATCCGTGCCATTTCCTCCTGAGAAAACCCCAATGGGGTATGCAAATATTCCACCATCGCCTGAAGCCCGTCTGCTGCCGTGTATTGTCCGCCGACGATGGTTTCGATAAAAAATTCCTTACCCATTTTCACGGGCTCCCATGTATAAACATTGGTTGTCGGATTGACCGGGTAGGTCAAAGAAGCGCCTTGTCTGGAAAGCAACTCGCCATGGAATTCGATATTTTCCGCCGTAACGGCGGAAAAATCCAATCCGAAGCGGGACTGGCGGTCTTTGTAGAGATAATAAAGATTCGCATCTAAATTATTTTGCGACCACAACCCTTTTAATCCAAAATCCGGCTGATCCAAAAAATAAACGCCGCTCAACGAAATTGACCGATCCCAAAAATACTGAAGGAACGCCATATTGCGGAAGTTGTTGTCCTCTTTTAAAAACCGGTTCGTTTCTTCAAAGATGTTTACTTGGTTCCAGGCATAAGCTGCGCCCCAGTTCACGTGTTTTTTTCCAAGGTCAACAAATATGTTACCCCTCTCAATTCTTTGTACCACTCCGG
>CAYGHZ010000196.1:0-759 GCA_964349635.1 uncultured Candidatus Marinamargulisbacteria bacterium | reverse complement strand
TACTAACGGTGGTCAAATTTGAAATATGCTGTTTTATTTTGGGTCTTGCAAAAATCTTAAAGCTATCAAAAGGTGAAAACTGGTTTTCTACAGTAAATCGAACACCCAGGTACCGATCTTCCAATCCCAGAACATTGTCCGCGTTCATCCACGACTGAGCGTTGAAACGGTTAACCCGAAACGAGTTCTCCACTATCGAATGGTCGAAATCGGCGTAGACAAGGCAATGGCAAAAAAGCAAAAAAGAACCGATGACTAAGCAGCTTTTGTTCATTTCAATCGAGGTAAAAAATCGGGATTAAAATAGGCGTCGGGCGCCGATTTCTTTTGATAATTTTTATATTCGATAATTGAAATTTTTTGGGCGGATAGCGCATCCCGAATCTCAATCTTAGAAAGCTTTTCTTCCCCTGCCACGACTGTGTAATCCCGGTAATACGCGGTTTTTAAGAGAGTTCCTGACAGCGCGTAAAACTCCGCTTTGAGCGGCTTTCCGTTTTCCAAATCTACCTGCAATAGAATTTTAGGATACGCGGTGCTAGGTCGTTTGGCGGTAAGTTCAAGAACATTTCCGACCAGCTTGGCCGAGTAGTCAAATGAAAAATTGGCCCTGGCTACATCCGCATTGGAAACATTACCAATCAACCGCTGCTGTGGCGTTAGGCGCAAAGGCTTCGCAATTTTTTTGTGATAAAACCAAACATTGTCTTGCAACATCAGCAACATTTTTCCCTGCTCGGTGGCTGGGGAAATATACTG
>CAYGHZ010000195.1:0-4253 GCA_964349635.1 uncultured Candidatus Marinamargulisbacteria bacterium | reverse complement strand
TTATGAAGGAGTTTCGGAAGAAGAATTAGATTCCCAAATTCTTCCTAAATTGCTGATCTAGATCCGGCGCATGGGGCTTTTTCTTTATACCGCCGAACCGGGTTGGAACCTCGCGTTTAACAATTGATTTAGGCCGGCCATCCAGGTCTTTTTTCAGTTGCTGCGCTTCGTCTTTCCACCGTTTTTTATCCGCGTCGTTCGATGGCATCGATTAATTCTTTAGGAAGTTTGATTTTTCCATTTATGATGCATGCGCAGGTCGCTTTGGCCTTGGCAATGGGTTTTTCGCGGTTCGGAAGAAAAATGTGTTGATCAAATAGTATCGTTGCCGGCTGCACGGTTGGAGTTAATTTAATCGCGAAGGAATCGCCGCTTTTAAGGGATAGTTTATATTCGATCTCAAGTCGAGCCAAAATTAAGATTTTTCCCTCCTGGTGCCATCGAGCAAAATCAATTCCGATGGATTGCAAATATTTGTGGCGACAGTGTTCCAAATAATTTAGATAAACCGCGTTATTTACAATTCCTTGTAAATCGCATTCGTAGTCCCGGACTTCCATCTCCAAACTAAACGACATATTTTCATTATAACAGCCGGTTGTTATAATCGATTTCACTATGGCAAAACTCCTTTTAAATGAACAAGAAATCGAAATTCCGGAAAACTCGAAAATTCTGGATTTTATTGAAGAAGCCGGTGTTCCGATAGGCTGCAGCAACGGTGTGTGTGGGACATGTGAAGTGGAAGTTTTGGACGGCATGGATAATCTGTCCGAGCGCAATCAAGAAGAGTTGGATTTGGGGATGGAAGGCGCGCGTCGCTTGGGCTGCCAATGTGTAATTAAGGGTGGCAGCGTTAAAATGACCTATTAATATTTGTAGAACATTTCCTGAATTTGTTCCCGATCATTAGTTTTTGTTAAAGCAAGACAAAGCAATACTCGCGCTTTCTGAGGATTTAGCGAGTCGGAAACTATAAAACCGTTTTTACGATCGTCAACTTCCGCGTCGGGAGTGGTTCCCCCTATGGCGACACGAGAGCTTCGCACGATAACTAGACCTTTTTTTCTTGCTTCAATTAGTGCAGCTTCGGTTTGAGGAAATAAGTTTCCGTTTCCAACGCCAGCCATCACGATGCCTTTGGCGCCGTTTTTAACGGCGGAAGCTACCACATCGGGATTGTGTTGAGCATGCCCGTAAATGATATCTACTCGGGGCAAAGATTCGTTCAATTTTGAAAATTCGCTTTCGGAAGTATGTTTACGCACAACCTTCCGGTGATAGATTGCTCTTCCGTTCTAAACGGCGCCAAGAACGCCCCAAGGTTCCGACTGAAACGCGTCTGTGTTCGTCGTATCCATTTTTACTACGTCCCGCGCGGAATGGATTCGGTCATTCATTACAACAAGAACGCCTTGATCTTGGGAAAGTTGATCCGATGCGACAACAACGGCATCGTATAAGTTTTTGGGCCCGTCAGCGCTTAAGCCGTTGGCTGGACGCATTGCGCCGACAACAACAACCGGACGCTTACTGTGCACGGTCAAATTAAGAAAGTAAGCGGTCTCCTCCAACGTGTCTGTGCCGTGGGTAACTACGACTCCGTCTATGGCATCGGAGGCGAAGACCTCGTTAATTCGTCTTGCAAGTTTTAGCCAAATCTCATTTGTCATAGCCTGGCTTGCAACCTGTGCCAATTGTTCGCCCGATAGTTCAGCAATTTCCGACGCCTGTGGTACCGCTTTGATTAACGTATAAATAGGTAATTTGGCCGCATTGTAAGCGCTGCCACCAGAGACGTTTGTTACTCCCGCAATTGTTCCACCGGTGGCAATAACCAATATTCGGGGTTTTGATTCAACGTAGCCCGAAAATACAAGTAGGAAAAATAAAATCCAGCTCGCTTTGACCATATTTAGAATTCGAATTTATACCCTGCCATAATATTAAAGCTGGTTGTATCGATACCGTTGGCCGAGTAGGTGTTAACGCCTGTTTCGAGAAACGCTGATTGTCGTGTTGATCCGAAGACGTTCATTGTTTGTTCTAGTCCTGCCAACAGGTTGTACCCCAATTTCCCACCTGTAGTGAAGGGTTGATTAATCCCACCACCCACGTAAAAAGATAGAGTCGGAACAGATGTTTTAAATTCGGCGACTTCGTTCACGTAGCCAACCAAGGCGGAGCCTATCGATTTTTCTTGCACAAAACCTAAACTCACCCGAGTTCGAAATTCAGCATTATCGAAAAATTCGAAAGGCAGGAAACTCAAGTCTCCGACTATCCCCATATTTGGAGCAATGGCGCCAACCTTGATACTGACTGCGATGTCTGAAAGAAATTCTCCGGTTTTGATTTCCTCCAATCCCGCCTGAAAATCGTCAGTCTTTGAAGGGTTGGTCGTCTTTGCCTTATTGTTCTCGACATTATTGGGAAGGTCTACGATTTCTACGTTTCGCTTTGTCGCTTCTCGTCTAATTGGGGCGTTGGCAACTGTTTTTAACTCGGTGCGCGAAACCTTCTTAGGCGACGCTGCGGATGGGACGGATTGCGTTTCGGAGTAGCTGCGCTGCAATTGATTATCAGGATAATTGGCATAGCTCGAATTCGGCGTTAATTTTGCGCTTTGTTTTGAATACCACAAGCTAAGCGCCAGCAACATTATCAGGCTCAATAAGTATACTGTTTTCTTTCTCGATTTCTGGGTCATGGCAAAACCTCCCGTTTTGTATTGGATTCATTCAGTATAACCAAAATTAATTTCTCATGGTAGGTTTTGATCGTGAAAGCAAGAGGATTTTTATTTTGCGTGTTTTTTTTTGGCAGGTTCTGCGCAATCGGCGCGGAAGAAGTTCGTTATGAAAATCTTCGAGTATTTAGAGTTTCGCGCGGAAGCGATTTTGCAAATTATTATTTTTTACCGGGAAATCCGGCCAATAGAAATTTGGTTATATGCTTGGATGGTCGCGGGAAGCATTCCGTTTTAGGAATTGAGGAAAATGGGGTGTGGAAGTCTATGTCCTTTCCGTATCTTTTGAGGAAAAACTTGTCGCCGAAGTTCGACGTTTTGGCGCTGGATCGAATCAATACGGAGATAGGCCGAGAACCTGATCCGAAACTGGTAGGTTTGGACACATTTCAAAATAAACTGGCTTTCTATGGCCAGATTATTGACGAGTTCCTGGAAACGAAACCTGAATATAAAACCGTTGTTTTAGTGGGATATTCGGAGGGGGGATTTATTTTGCCCCGCCTTTTTTTAGGTTTGAAATCACAAAAAAAAATCTCCGGACTGGTTTTATGCGCCTCGGGAGGATTTTCATTTTATGACAATCTGAAATTTCAACAGATATCTACCGCAAATTTTTCTTTGAAGTATAGAAAGTCTCTGGATCGACTAGATCAAACAATCGCCGAAATTCGGGCATCTTATAACGCCACCGACAAATTTTATTTTGGGTGGCCATACAGCAAATGGGCCTACTTTATGTCGTATCGGCCCGCTGAAGATCTCAAAAAAATAGATCTTCCACTATTGATTCTGCATGGCGACAAGGATTTAAACATTCCTGTGGAAAGTTCCCGCCACATTGTCGATGAACTTTACAAGGCGGGGAAGCCAAACTATTCCTATCGTGAATATCGAGGTGCGGATCACCATTTTAACGGTAGGTTTGACTGGGTCGTTGCTGACATTGAAGCCTGGATAACAAAATCTAAATAACGGTTTCCCGAAACCGACGCAACGAGGCGTCGATAGTTCCCTCCAGACTGCCGGTGTTTTGGTATTGTTCTCGTAAGTAACTGGCGTCGCTACCCTTATGCGCGGTTTGATACAGAATGTCCATGGCTAACTGATCTTTTGAATCGACATAGGTTTCCATTTTTCGCAAAGTGGCTAATACATCCTCTCGAATTGAAATGACCTCATTAGTTTTTGGGTGGACGATAGCTCCGTCTAAGCCAAATCGGCAAGCCTGGAATCGATTGTAATTGTAAACCAAATAGTCGGTTTCGCTAGGTGGTAGAGATTGGCGACTCATAAAGAATCGGCACAGGGCTTGTAAATAACAAGCCAGTGCTGCGGCTTTAGCCACGTCAAGCGGCGTGTCGCAAACCCGCATTTCAATCGTTCCGTATTCCGGCTTGGGTCGGATATCCCAATAAAAATCTTTCATGCTTCTGACGATTCCTGTGGACTCCATCCGGGCAAAATAATGGTTGGAAAATTCGTTCCAATTCATTATGAATGG
>CAYGHZ010000194.1:0-4352 GCA_964349635.1 uncultured Candidatus Marinamargulisbacteria bacterium | reverse complement strand
GTATAAATTATATTTTAATATCGAGGGCATAGATGGCAAGGATCAAAGCCAAAAAAAGCAAACGTGGAACAACCTATTATCTAGTTTACTCTTTAAGAGAAAAGGCTGTGGATGGTTCAGCCAAGAAAAAAGTGAAGAGGATCAAGGTAGGCAGTATCCGCCCGGAGGCCGAGTCTGCATTGCGGGAATTTAACCGTGAGCACTGCTTAATTAAACCCAACACCTAGAACCACCTACAAACAAATAGAGTTTGTATCCATCTTTTTTTGAATAGATACAAAGTATGGTTGTTTGTATCTATTTTAGACAATTACTAACAATCTATAAATGGCTAGTAAGTTTAATTTCTAACCATATATGGTAGTATAGAGATATGAGAAATAAAGCGCTGCAAGGCTACCTACAGGCACAAATCGTTCAGTCCCCCAAGCGATTGGAGGGTGTAACCAGGGATATTGATGATAAGCCGTTGTTTAAGCGGAGTGTCTTTTTGGTTTTGGAAAAGATGGCATCTGATTTCCTGAAAAAACGGACAGAGCCTCGGGTGATTGTGATGCCGGGGCTGCGGGGGACGGGGAAGACTACGTTGCTGGCACAACTGTTTTTGTCGTTGCCAAATGAAGGGGTGACGAAATTTTATTTGTCGGTTGAAGAAGCGGCCAAACGATTCGACGTCAATTTGTGGGACATTATTGAAAATTATGAAGAATTGATTGGTAAGCATCTGGAGGAGCTTAACGAACCGCTTTTACTCTTTTTTGACGAGATACATTACGACGAGAAATGGTCCATTTTTCTAAAGACCCTATATGACCGATCGAAACATGTGATGGTTTTTTGCACAGGTTCGGCAGCGTTGCTTTTGAGAGAACAAATTAATGCGGATGTGGCGCGCCGGGTTTTCTTCGTGGATGTTCATCCCGTTTCTTTTTCGGAATATATGCTGTTTAAACACAAAAAATTCCCTATCAAAGGGATTGGACAGACCCTTCGGAGTGCGACTCTTGATTCTGCAAACGCAAAGGAAGTTTTTGAGAAATTACAGGTAGAAACAGCGACCATCAAAAAATATTGGCTTGATATTGATGCTTTTGAGTTGCGCCGGTATATCACTTTCGGAACATTTCCTTTTACCCTTCGAACCGAAAACGAGGTGTTGGCGGTTAGTTTTATTTCGCAAATAATTAATAAGGTAGTTCATACGGACATCCCCCAATTTTATGACTTTGAGCAAGAAACGCTAAACCGTATCGACCGAATTCTGTATTTGATATCGGACACCCTTGGCGTGAGCGCAACCAAGCTGAGTGAGACTTTGGAAATGCCTCCCGATACGCTCCGGCTGATTCTTAAATCACTTGAAACTTCAGGCCTGATTTCTCGAATCTCGCCGTATGGATCGCATTTTAAGCAGGTGAAGAAGCCATCTAAATATCTATTTGCGACACCGTCGTTACGGTTTTCCTATTTGTCCGCAAAAGAAAGCATTCGGTTATTTGATATCTATCAGGGCAGCTTGCTCGAAGACATTATCGGGATGTATTTGAATCGGATTTTACCTCCGTTCGGCAATTCGTCTTTGACCTATGATGTGGCTGAAGGTGGAGCGGATTTTATTATTTCTATTGGAACGAGCAACATTATTTTGGAAGTCGGCGCAGGAAATAAAGGATATGCCCAAGTAAAAAAAACGATGGAAAAAGTGAAATCAAAATACAATGTCGTGGTGTCGGATGGCGATTTGGACTATTCGGAAGAACACAATGCCGTCAAAATCCCTCTAAAGTACTTTTTACTAATATAATCATCTGCCCCCTTCCAGGAACAAACCCACCCCCCAGTCTGTCGAACTCCCATATAGAGGAGGTGTTTGCCATGCGAAAAATAGCCACGTTGCTAGCTTTCCTGATCCTGTTTTGTTCCTCAGTCCATGCCTTTAGTTTGGGTGTCATCGTTGGAACGCCGACCGGATTCAGCTTCCAAACCTACCCCTTCAACGGAGCGGTAGCCTCCAATTATTTCCACCTCGACTATATTTCGTATTCGTTGGGATACCCCTTTTATTTTGGCATTGGGGGTAGTTCCACGTTCGATAACGCCGGTTCTCGAATAGTGCTGCGGGTTCCGTTGGGTATCGAGCTTCGGATGCCGACGTCTCCGCTCCAAATTTTTGTCGAGGCTGTGCCGAGAGTCGACTTTGCGCAGACCGGGGGATTGGATATGGGCGCTGCGGTTGGGTTAAGGCTGATGTTTTATTAGGGAACAAATAACACGGCCTATTTCTCTAACGTTTTAGGAGGTGCAGAAATGGACAACTTTCGAAAGTTTTGGCTTGTCGTTGCGATGCTTCTACTGGCTACAGGCCCCGCACTAGCCAGCACAGAGTTGCGATATGCCCAGGTGGGCTCGACGTTCACCGGCAAGGACTATAACCAAGGCAAAACAAACCAGCTTAATTCGGCTGGCTTGGGCTTTATGCTCCCGGTCGCGGATCTTTTCCGGCTGCGTTTGGATTTGCTTGGCGTTCAGGTGGGCGGTCAATCGGTGCTGCAAGGCCAGACCGAGCGTGATACGCTGACCTACCTTCAAGCGCCGATCATGCTGGGGTTTTCGTTTTTACCCGGCATCGAAGTGTTTGGCGGTTGGTATGCGTCTAAGCTCTTGGTAGCCTATTCGGCGCCTGCCGGAAACCAAAAGGAAACGCCCAGTAACGGTTTGTTCAATGACGTCGATACCGGATGGACGTACGGTGCGAGTTTGACCTTTTTTGGATTTCTGAGATTGGATGCGCGCCAAAATATAGGCATCAATTCGATCATCAAGCCCAATTCGTCAGCCACATTGCAGACCGACGCCGGGCTAGCCCAAAACGTGACGACGCAGCAACAGGAAGTCAAGAACTCTTGGACGTCGATGTCGGTTGGGATTTTGTTCTAAATCGCGTAGCGCTTAAGAACGGCTACAACCCAGCGGATTTCGTCCCAAGTATAGCCATCGCCCAACGCTTCTTTGATCGGAGACAGCCGCTCGAAGCCAATTTGCCGGGCGGCTGTTTGTATCACCTTCACCTTCTCAGCCGGCACTAATTCCAATAGATTGATTTCATCCCCTCGCTCTAATAGCAGCGCAATTTGACTTGCGGTCTTTTTCTCGCTGGATTGAGCGTGCGGTGAGGCAATCCCCTTCTCGCGGCAGTAAGCTTGAATACACGTCAAAAACACTTGCCCAAATTGTTCCAACTTTCGTCGGCCGATGCCGTTGAGATCCAACAATTGCGCTTCGGTCTGCGGGAAATGTGTAGCCATTTCGATCAACGTTCGATCATGGAAAACCATATAGGGGGCAGAGCCTAGCGCGTCCGCCGTCGATTTACGAAGCTCCGAAAGCATCCGAAATAACGCCCGGTCAAATTCGGCTTCTTCTTTTGGCAGTCTTCGACCGGCTTTGACCCGCTTCTTTCGAAATGTGACAGGTTTCTTTTCAAACAATATTTCACGCGATTTTTCGGTCAATCGAAGCAACGGAAATTTATCTTCCGTCACAAACAAATACCCCATATTAATTAATGAAAAAATAAAATGCCGGATTTCGGTTTTGGGATACTCGCTCAACAAAGTGTAGGTCGTTAATCTATCGTGACCACGCCGCAATAATTCCTGATTTTTGGATCCAACCAGAACATCAATCACATAATTGATTCCAAATCGCTGCTGCAGGCGATACACGCACGACAGAATCTTTTGAGCGATGACCGCGCCATCCATCACCTCGGCTTCATCCAAACAGTTGTCGCAATTCTGACAGCTCGATTGGGAATAAGATTCCCCGAAATACAGTAATAATTCCGACCGCCGGCAAGCAATCGAATTGCACAGCGCCAACATCTGTTCCGTTTTTTGGCGCATATGAGTGCGGATTGCATCGTCGGACACGTCTTCAAGCAGTCGCTTTTGCAGAAGCAAATCCTGAACGGAATACAGCATCATGCACTCGGCCGAGAGTCCGTCGCGTCCCGCCCGCCCGATTTCTTGGTAAAACTGCTCGATGTTTTGCGGCATATTCCAATGAAATACAAAACGCACGTCGGGTTTATGCACCCCCATCCCAAAGGCAACGGTAGCCACCATAATACGCACATCGTCATTTAAAAACGCCGTATGCGCTTTGGCCCGTACCGAATCTTCAAGTCCCGCATGATATTTCCCAGCGGAAAATCCTGCTTTTTTGAGGGACTCATGAATCTGATCCACCGCCTTGCGAGTTCCTGCATAAATTATGCCTGTTTTTTCTTTATTTTGTTCTAAAAATTTAAATAATTGGCCTTCCGCATCATTTTTTTCGTGAATCCGAAT
>CAYGHZ010000193.1:1475-4375 GCA_964349635.1 uncultured Candidatus Marinamargulisbacteria bacterium | reverse complement strand
GAGTATCTCTTGCGAGTTGGTTTTTCGGAGAACAAACTTCGCTATGTTTTCAGCTTTTACGGAGCGATAGATTTAATTGCCATTGTTCCGTTTTATTTGCCATTCAAGATTGATTTGCGAGCGGTGCGGATTTTTAGGTTGATGCGGATTTTTCGAATCTTCAAACTAGCTCGCTACAATCAAGCGGTTAGGCGCTATTTCAGGGCGCTGGTTATTGCCAAAGAGGAAATCGTTTTGTTTAGCATTTTGACAGCGATGATGCTCTTTCTTTCGGCAGTTGGAATTTACTATTTCGAGAACCAGGCTCAGCCTGACAAATTCAGCAGCATTTTTCACAGCCTTTGGTGGGCAGTAGCCACGCTAACCACAGTGGGCTATGGGGACATTTTCCCTGTAACTGTAGGTGGAAAGATATTTACATTCTTTATCTTGATGATTGGACTGGGAATTGTAGCCGTTCCTGCTGGATTAATTTCGTCCGCGCTTTCCAGAGTAAGAGCAGAGGAGCAAGAAGAGCGGAAGAGGTAGTAATTCGTGCTTGGTTAAAAGGTACCCTAAATAGGGAAGAGTTGTTATAATTTAATTATGCAATTGACCCTAGAAAAGTCTGAAAAAATTGAATCTGTTTCGCCTCACTTGGAAATCGGTGCGTTTGAGGCTCTTTGGGCAAAGAAGGAAGTTTCTTCATTTAAGCAGTTGAGAAACAAAATCGTACATGGCGAATTTGCTTCAGGAAAAGTTTCGAAGGACGAGGCTGAAACTTTCTACGCTAAAGTTCAAGAAATTTTTAAGAAAAAAGGTATCGAACATTTTGGAATTCGTGTTTCGGGAACAGCAGATTACCCAAAGTCTCTTTTACAGGCCGAGGATCCATTAGTGTTGCTGTACTTTCTTGGTGCATGGGATTTGATCTACTCAAAAACTATTTCGGTAGTCGGCACAAGAAATCCTTCTGAAGAGGGAAAAAAAAGAACTGCACGGCTTGTTAGGGAGCTTGTTGAAAATGACTTCACTATTGTTTCGGGGTTGGCTGCTGGTGTTGATACTGTAGCTCACGAAACAGCAATTGAGAGTGGGGGTAAAACAATCGCAGTAATTGGAACGCCACTTTCGCATAGCTATCCGAAAGAAAATCAGAAGCTTCAAAGAACTATTTCAGAAAAATTTCTTCTGATTAGCCAAGTTCCAGTGCTGCGATATGAGCAAGACAATTACAAATTCAATCGGTTTTATTTTCCCGAAAGAAATAAGACGATGTCTGCAATTTCCTGTGGAACAATAATTACCGAAGCAGGTGAAACCTCTGGTACTTTGATTCAGGCCCAAGCCGCTATCAAGCAAGGCCGAAAACTTTTTATATTGAACAGCAATTTTGAAAACCCGAAGCTTACTTGGCCAAAGCGATTAGAAGAAAAAGGTGCTATTCGCGTCCGGGAAACTGACGACATCTTACGTGAGTTCTCCAAACAATAAAGATTTAACGTTTCAGATTCAGAGGATTGATGACCTTTTGAGGCCAGATCATTCCTATTTGGAAAAAGACGATGAATGTTTTTTTTATGGAGAGTACACGGCAGGAAAGGGATTTTCGTATAGCGATGTCAATCAGCTCATTATAAATTTCAAAAAGGAAATGGCCCACGCGGGAAAGCCGGGGTGGGGGTACAAGGCGAGTGCGATCCGCGATGTGGCACAAATAATTAAGGGGCTAAGAGAATGGCCTCGAATGCAAGAATACGCTTGGGTTCCGATTCCGCCTTCAGTGAAATTTGGAGAACCGGAGCATGACGATAGGCTAATTCAGGTTTTAGATGCGATTAGGAAAGACGTTCCCAATTTCGATTTTAGGGACATTATCGATTTAATAAAATCGCGAACATCGGCGCACAACTCACAGAATAGGCCGAAGCCGGATGAGCACATTTCAAATTTTGACATTCGAAAAGACAAAGTGGTTCCTGAGCCAAAGGTTGGGGTAATAGTTTTTGATGATGTCCTTACTTCTGGATCAGGCTTCAAAGCCGTAAAAAGAGTTGTGAATTCGCTTTGGCCGAACAAGCCAGTCTACGGATTTTTTGTTGCGCGTGTGGTTCGTGATGCGGACGTTTCTGCAATGTTTGAAAAGGTCTAGTGGAAGATGACAGAAAATTCCTTAACAGCATCGCTTACTTTTATTTCTTATTCTTATTCGTCGTCTGAACACGAACAATGGGTTTACGGCCTAGCTTGTAAGCTGGTGGAAAATGGCGTACCTGTGAAACTCGACAAATGGGACCTTGAAGTTGGGATGGATAAGAATCGGTTTATGGAGCAAGGGATTTCTTCGGCACAAAAGGTCTTAATCATTTGTGATGAACAATATTCTCGAAAAGCGGACGAAAGACTTGGCGGAGTAGGGATAGAAGCGATGATCATAACGCCGGAACTTTATGAATCAACAGATAAGAAAAAATTTATTCCGATTTTTAGAGAGAAGGACCCAACAAGTGGGAAGTTTTTTAGACCGACCTTCTTAGGTGTTTTTTTCGGGATCGATTTTTCAAATGACGACGATTTTGACGATAAAGTGCGTCAGTTGGTCTCGTCGCTTTATGGAAAAAGTGTCTACAAGAAGCCCTCTCTCGGTGGTGTCCCTGATTATGTGATAGAAGGAACTTCAGAGCTGACGTCGATCGTTAACCTCGCTCAAACTACGACGAAGCAGTGGAACAAAGAATGGAGAGGCAAGCATCAGTTTTCTGCGATGGCGGGTTTTGGAAAGTGTAAATTGACAGGCTTTATGGAAGTAACTGCGATGCCGATTCAAGAGAAAATAGAGACAAACTCTGCAAGACTTCTTGAGGTGATTCAGCTATCTAAGATTAGTACCTATGGCTGGCCGGTTACGCCGGTGCACTTAG
>CAYGHZ010000193.1:0-1465 GCA_964349635.1 uncultured Candidatus Marinamargulisbacteria bacterium | reverse complement strand
CTACAATTACTGGGCAGCGAAAAATGATGGCTCCTTCTATTTGCTAGAAGGCTTTCTAGAAGAGCGAACCTCGGCTGAAGAAATTTGCTTTGATACGCGCGTGTTTCGCATTCTTGAGGCTCTTTTATTTTTGAAGAACTTTTATTCTGCTTTAGGAATGGGCGGCGACAGCAAGGTTCTAATCGGAATAAAGCATCATGGGCTAAAAGGGAAAAAGCTAAGTGTTGCAAACCAAAGAAGACAGCGGTTTATAGAATATTCCTCTGCTGAAGAGCAAGTTTATTCAAAAGAAATTTTGACAATTTCTGAAATTGAATCAGGAACCAGTGAAGTTGTCCAAAAATTTACTGGGCCGCTATTTGAAGTCTTCGATTTTTTTCGCCTCAGTTTTGATGTTCTGGATGGATTGGTAACGAATTTCAAAGAAGGAAAAGTAACCTAAACAAAATATTTCTCGCAATAGCTCTACATAAGCCCCTTTATGTAAGGCCGATTTTTTTCTTCGCTTTGCCGGAGATAAAATGACTGGGATGGTTTGGTTAACTATTTTTACCTCCTCTTACTATTTCAAAACAAATTTCTGGAATATTTTAATTTCCACTTTTCTAAATAAGACATGCCTTTTCCTTCTGGGTACAACTGACGCATAAGGATTCACTCGTCGGAACAGAAGGGAGGCAAAACCAATTCGAAAGACAAAACAACATCAAAGAGCGCGTTTAGAGTTTCTAGTCGAAGCGCCGCATGTTGTTTCGACTACCGAGATCGCGGCGATCGGCGCCCTACCGTTTGCGTACACGCCCAACGAGAACCAGACCCTCATTAAATTCGTCATGGTTCACACGCTCCCTTCAGTAAACGCCAAGGGTCGAGCTGTCACATATCCGACGCAGAAGAATTCAATCCAGAGTATCCCCTACAACCCAGTAAATTTCGAACACATCATGACCTCGAACCCAGGTTTTTATGATGAGGACGTGATTCTGGGTTGCATGCTCTACGCCCGGATTGCCGATGTACCCGGAAACCCAGTGATTCCAGATCAGCCTGTCCCAACCGAAGTATGGGCCGTGTTGTGGAACCGGATCGACCTCGTCGAAAAAATTATCCAGGACACCCAAACCGGCTCAATCAGTTGGAAGGCGTCGTTGGAGGTTAATGGAAATCGTACAGAAGACGAAATTTTGGTGGGCGATACGTTTACGCCAGTTTCACAGGCCGATGAGCGGCTGCTTTCCAAAATCGGACCGGATTCTACCGGCACGATAGACGGAAAGCCTGTGGTTTACGTATTGGGCGGACGTCGGGGCTTTATCGATTACTGGGGCGCGGCGCTCACGATGTTTCCGGCCGAGCGAATCAATCCTCAGATTGAGATTCCTGAGTTGGCTTCTTTAAGCAAAAAACGATTCTGCATTTGTTGGTCCGAAATGAAGCAAGAACATTTTAGAAAACATCCCGAAGG
>CAYGHZ010000192.1:0-4390 GCA_964349635.1 uncultured Candidatus Marinamargulisbacteria bacterium | reverse complement strand
GATAACGATATTCAGGATGCCAGAAGGCGATTTGATCGGCTCGATTTTTTTAGAAAATGCGAAGTCATACGCAATCTTATTGAAGCGTCTTATCAAAAGGATAAGGACGATGAAACAGCGAGGTATGCTTTTTTTGCTGCCTCGTTGTGCCGTTCACTGACGGAGCCGCAGAAGCGAAGACTCCGGCGTTACCTGACGGATTCTCTTTCGAAGGAACAGCACGACTACTTTTGGCATTTAGTTCATCTGCATGCGGTTCTGCGGGAATCAGAAAAGAAGCAGGAAGCAGCAAAAGTAGAATCCAAAAAATAGCGATCGCAGAAAAATTATTTCTGAATGGATGCGTACTTTAAGAAAAATGACTAAAGTCCGACCCCGCCACCCACATTCTAGAAACCGACATTTACATAATTGTCAGGCGAGAGTATTGTAAATGTACAATCTTGAATCATCGGCCTGTCCAATCATCCCCGATTGCGAGGCCGCGACTTTATAGGGACACCGTCCCTAGCCGTGAAGAGTTACGTTTTTAATCTTTTAACAAAGGGGATTAGAGCATGAAAGAAAAGTACGTCGTTACGCTTAAAAAAGTAGTGTCGGTATCCCGACTTCCTCTCGATCTATTTTATAGTCCCGTTATATCTCTCGTCATTCCTCCCAGTAGACCCCAGGAGCTTACTCTTAAAAGTGGCAATCGTGTCATAACCTTGAGCTATTTTAGCGATTCAGGGAGGCTTGAAGCGCTTGTTTTTGATAAAAAAGCGAAGACGGAAGCCCGAGTTGCTGTACATAATCCTTTCGACGAAGACCAGCCAACATTTTCTCAGTGGAAGACCCTTAGCGCAAAACAAAAACCCTACTTTGAGACGATTTCCACAGAGAGTGGCACCAAAACCATTTTGTGGTTTGGCCCGGAGCCTGGTTGCTGGCCGTGGTGCTCGTCGCTTGAAGCACCGGACAATATCTCACGCCGGCTCATTTCCGATCCGTCTACTCCGACGTCGCGTACACCTACTCCCGATACCCCACCTTCCATTGATAGCAGAGCAACCACAAAGGGGAGCGGCAGCCCTTCTACATCGAATGGTACCAGTCCATCGAGTTCCAAATATGAGTCGGTAGTAGTCGTACCTGGAATGGTAGTGAAGGGTGACACGCCTCCCCATTCACCAGTCGATAATTCTCCTGTCGAATTGCGCAGTTTTACTTTGACTGATGGTAAAGAGGATGGAGACGTTCAGTACAATGCCACGAAATGGGCGGCGCAGTTGGCGAGTTTGGTTGGCCGAGACGACGAAGGAACAATGGAAGCCTTGCAAGGGCTTTCTCGCATTCCGGCCAGCCGAGTCGAAAATCCACTGGCGGTTTTTGGCGATTTGATGCCTGTATTAAAGTCTCACGGCTACGTCGGCTTGAGAAACAATCCATTGAAAGTTGAGATCGCCCGTCAAATCGGCGCATTTGCGTTGCGGGTTTTTGCTTCAAAAACTACGGTACCAACCTTAATGAAGTCGGATTGGACTTCTACCATACAAGGGATGCTAGACACGATAGGCCCTTACGCCAATCCAAGTTTACGTTGCGAACTTGAAATAGCGGATGCCTCCATCCGATTGCTTCCAGCTACTTCAAAGGAAATTAGCCAAGAATTGGCCGAAGTCATCGGTTGCTTCGTGGATATTGCTGTAGCTGCGGCACAAATGAAGCCTGATCTGAAGGCCATCGGAACGCTACTGAGCAAAGGCATTACGGCCTTGGTGGATCGCCATGACCGGGCGTGGCTCGAAAATGTTGTAGGAATACGTGGATTGCAATTGGCCGCACGCCATAACGTGATTCCGTTAACCCGACTAACCAGTTTTGTAGTTAATGATCCGCGTGGCGATCACCATATGCACCAGGCCACGATTGACGCCCTAACCGACGTTATTTGCACAACCACCAGTGGAGAGGTTCTCCATCGTGCCTGGAATGGCGATGGAAAAGCGGAATTTACCGGACTGATTTATTATCCAACCTTTGATAAATTCCGGGCGATGAATAATTGGCTGGTGCGCCATGACGCTTTAAAAGCAAATCTGGCGATTGTGTCTCATTTCAATCGGGTCGCACTCACACGGGATTTGAGTTCTACCGAAGAGCAAGTGGTAGCTTCGGCGCAGTATGCCATTACGGATCGACAACTGAACGAAACCAATAGTTACGCGCGTGCGCCCCTTACAGCCCAGCAAGAAAGCAAGGCATTTCAAGGTTTACTGACCCAAACCTTTACTCGGCGAAAGTCTGATTTGGAGGCCAGTGTAATAGCAACAGCCAAGCAGACTCAGTCCCAAATTGCCGCTCTTAGTCGAGATCTGGCGGCTCAAGTTAGGCTTGGAAACCAGGGCGGAGCCGAGGAAGTCCAAGCTCAACTGGTTATTCAACAGCGGCAACTGACGACACTGATGGCCAACGCGCACCAATTTGAGGAACTTTCCGGCAAGACGTTGGAAGCGACCGGGAAGGTTGAAACGGCAGTTAAGGAACTCAGCGCCCAGATGTCTGAGGTTCAGGAATCGATCCTTGCGTTGAGAGAACAGGTTGCAAAGGCGGCAAGTGAATTGAAGGAGCAATCGAGCAAGCAACATGTCGTCGTGGTTGACTCTCTGGCCAAACTTCATTCAAGTATGGTGACGCTTACGGCAAGTGTTGCTGCTCCGGACTATCCTAGGATGACGTTTAAATCCTCTGAGGTAACTAGAGCTATAGACGATGCGCATAGTAAGCAATGGCAAAAGGTATATTCTTTAAGAAAGCAATGCAATTTTAATTATACAAAGGACCAGCATGTCCCGCGGAATATGGAAACATTTCCTGGGCAGATGGCTGAATTTTTAACAGAGATCGATAATTACGTAAATGTATTGATTAATATCCGGGTCAATGGGCAACTTATTTACTATGAACTACCTGAAAGGCATGAGCCTCCCCTAAGCCAATGCCGATATGCCGTATTCCAATTTGCTAGGGATCAATTTTTAGAGGCCATCGCCTCCTCCCCAAGCTTGACGTCTCAGATGGCGGCAATTCAACATAAAGTCAATCATTATTTAAGCTAAATTTTTACTCGGATGGCGGAGTAGGTAGTGGCAATACTAGCCCCCAAGCTTTTAGTCTTTCATGTAGGGGGCTGTGATTTTGATCCAGTCTTTGAAGCCAAAGAGTTTTGTCTCCCTTTGCACTTTGATAGAGTTCCTTAAAAAATTCGATATCTTCGCTATTGCTAGGATTGAGCGTACCTCCAAATGTCTCAAGAGATGTTCTCTGATCACCAACATCAAGAGTGGCAAATTTTTGCAAAGCTGTTTCCTGTTTACCATCCGTTACACCGATGGCTTTATAAAATTCGGTTCGTGCATCGGAAGGTCCCGTTGGCGTAGGATCCGGAATTAACGCCTTTGGGTCGACGGTAGCGATGGATATCGCTGCATGATCGACCACTACCGTGTGTCCGTCCGCTGTTGTTTTTGGGCCGGTCGAAGAATGTGGAGCCGTGTCTGGCGGTGGAGGAGGTGGCGCCATTACATCTGTCCTGCCTTCTTTCTGTAATATAGCTAACCAGGCCGGACCAAGCACCGGGTGGGTCTCCAACGCTTTGAACATATCGCCCATCCATTTAATAAACTTAGATTCTGCCGGAACCTTTGTTTCATAGCCGCCATCCGGTTCTTTAAATCCGCTGTCTACTTTCGTGAATAAGGATTTGTTGTCTTGAAATTGCATCTGGAAATTATCGTGAAGCGCCAGAGTTGCTCTCAAAACGGCGTCTCGTGTCACCGGATCGGGATTGGGGTTATTCCACATTTTATTGATCTGAGCATGATTGTCGATGGAAATCTCTTTGAGAGTGTCGTGCATGACGGTTTCTGAAGTGAGTGACTTAGCCGTTGATGCTTCAGTAAACGTTTGGGTTCGCGTCAGCAGTTCTTTATAATCAGCATCCGGCCGTCTCAAATCAACCTGCGTTTGCTTCATATAATTCAAAGCACGCTGTTTTAGAGACTGGGACTCTGTAAATTTGGCCGGAAGTTTTGGACCTCCGTCGATACGCATAAATACCCCCCTCCCTGTTTAACTTGAAGCTACTCTTCGTAGGTCGCTTTTCCCTCCTTGACGTCTTTCATAATAATGGCAAAAGCGACGTCCATTTTCTTCCTTTCAGCTTCACCCTTAAGTTCTCCATTCACCCAAATTTGATTCGTTGCATTATCGTATCGGTACCGCACCGAAGGCTCAGGTGCGATCCAATGAAGGTCGGATTCCTTTTCGAACGCTGTCAGAACATAATCCCGACCCAATGCTGTAGGATTTTTCGGCACGGCTCTAAACAAACTCTTTTTTCAAGTCATAT
>CAYGHZ010000191.1:0-4411 GCA_964349635.1 uncultured Candidatus Marinamargulisbacteria bacterium | reverse complement strand
GTGTTGCTTCCGATCATATTCAAGAGTCAGGCGGTCTAATGCAGGCAGCGTTCCGGGAAAGCCGTTGGCAGGAGGAGTTGCGGGAACCCAGTTCGCCAAACGATTTACCTTTTCTTGCTGACCTTTAAATTCCTTTGCAAGTTGCGTAAGGCCCGATGTGCCTCTCGATTCAAGTCCTTTGGTAGTGTTGTCTCCACCCCAGAAAAGACCCCAGCTTAGGTTCTGTGCGGGCCGGGCCATTGCAATGTCGGGGGTAGCGCCAATTTTCTCTAAGAAATATTTGATTTCGTTGTCTGTTGTTGGCATTGGCGTCAGGATGCCGGAAAGTGCTTGGCGAACAACATCTTTAACCGTATCTCCGTTGGACTTGCCCAAAAGGGCGGCGGCAAATTGTTTTGGGTCGGATTTAGCATTTTTGACCAGCAAACTCAAATAATTGTCGATGCGCCCTAGAGGCGTATCATTTGGAGGGAGTAAAACCGCCTTAGCAATTTGATTCACCTGCCCGCTCAGTTTTGCCATCATCCGATCCGATAATTCGGTGGGATCGGTATACGCCGTAACCGGACTTTTTTCCAATAATTCATCTCGTATTTTCAACGCCTCTTCGCCAGCCTGATGCAACAACTGTTTTTGTTCCGTTTCAGTTAGTTTTAAATCGAGTTTTGCGAGTAATTTGGGCAGTCTCTCCTCCCGTGTCAAACGAAGGGCGTCCATGCGAACGCGGGCATTCAATTTGCTGCTTGTTCGTAACACTTCCTGATCTAAAGACGCGGCCTCATCAGCCTTTGCGGCAGCTTCCAAGAGTTTTTGACGCTCGCCCGGAGCACTGGGATAAGCAGTAAAAATAGTCAGTGGGCAGCCCCCGCCTAAATCCGGGCGCTTACGACGCGAAAATTGATACAAATCTGTGGTTGTCCGCGGTTTTTCCAGGACAAGCGCCTGGTGCCTTACATTCTCACGGCTATAGTCGCCGTAGTCGCCGCCGCGGCTGTCCTTGGTATAAAAACAAATGACCAGCGGGTTGCGCGGCGGATTGCTCTCAAATTTTTCAAAGCTCGTTTCGTCCCATTTCGCATCGGTTAGGGTGTGCGCCATAATCCGCCCGTCTAAACCTCGGAACATCAATGTGACGGGTTGCTGGGGGGTTAACGATTTGTGTTGGGATTCGATCTGAGATTTCATGTCGCTTAGTGAAATCTGGTTTTGTTTTGCATCGGCAGATGCAGTAACCAGTGTCGCATCGGGCATTTCAACCAAGAAATTGTTGGGCTGTCCGGATTTAATTCGATCGCTACTAAGTTGACCTGCCAAAATCCGATTAAATTTTGATTGAGCTGTGGCCTGGCCCTGCAGATCTTCCAAACTGGTCTTACGATTTTCAAGTTCAGCCTTGATATCGGATTGGGCGCTTTTCAGTACCATTGTTCCTTTTTTGACTTCTTCGGCGTAACCAGTCTGTTTTTCTTGGAGCGCAGCGATTTCTTCTTTCGAAAATTCTAGTTTGGCGACCGCTTGGGCGGCTGGGCTGGCGGTTCGCGCCAAAGGCATATTCGAAATTAGACTAATCGCGTCCTGAAGATCCGACGAACGATCGATGTTGTGCCGAAGCTCGGCAAAATTTCGCGTGGCAGACATGTTCACCTGCTTTGTACATCCTAATTTTTCGAGCTGCGATTGGATGGTGTCGGTTTGTGACAACCGGAAATCTTCGGTGTCATATTCATCGTGGATAACGAGAGCCTTTTTTAAACCGCTAAGCTGGTCTCCGTTGGCCTTGGCCAAATAGTCCTTAAATTCGGCGGTTGTGAATCGGCGGATTCGGTTTCCGGTGTCGTCGGCGCTCGTAGGAAAGGGCGATAAAAAGAATACTTCGCCTTTCAAATCCAATAGTTCGGGGACGATTCGAGCCAACATTGTTTTTCCGCCGCCGGCTTGCAAATTGATCGTCGTTACCCGGCCTTCGTTGTAGGCAACCGAAAATTCTCGCAGCGCGGAGACTTGCCGCTGGCTGATCGGGCAGCCGTTCAGAGGGGCATTGTGCATAATTTTGATCATTCGTTTCATTAATTTTACTTGTTCGCCCCGATCCGTTTGTTTGTCGTTGGGAAGCAGCGTGTATAAATTTTCGGGTGATGCGGGGTTTGCAAAGAATTTCAGTGATGCGCCTCTGTCTAATCGCTCCATCGTGCTATTCGCAATGCTGTAGTTGTACATCAGCTCTGTTACCGCCGTTTGTACCTCCGGCGTAAACTGGTTTAAAAATCGATCGGAAACAGTACCGGATTTGAATTCAGCAAAAACAGCATCAAAATCGACCGCGCCAAATTGCGATTTTACCGCTTCGTTAAAGGCTTCGCGAAGAGAACGCATCTGAGATTCGGTTCGGCTCCTAATGACCTTCAGATCGTTCTTGTCGCTCAGATTTTCGGACAACTTGAGCTCTGTGTGCGGGGTTGTCAGGGGCATCGGCGTAACTTGCGCTCGGATGGGGGAATTAAGTCCTCTAAACAGCACTCCCATAAATTGAGGAATACGGACATGGCGTTGGGCTGGGAGGTCTACTTTTTCAAAAGCGGCGTGCATATTTACTAATTTTTCTCCGCCTTTATGCTGAACAACCGTGAGACTGGTGTTGCCGTCAGCTGCATGTGTCAGCTGTCTCAATAAAACGGTGGCTTGGAAAAGCTGTTGTTGCGCCTGTATTGAAATCCGCCCTGGTTCCGGTGGAGTTTGTTGAAAATGGCGTATTATTTCCTCACAGTTTCCCAAGACCATTTTCAAACTCTTATATGATTCACCCGAGATGTGCCGCGCTTCGGCAGACGAGATTAGAAATTGGGTTAATTGTTCTACTTTTGCTTGGGTCAGTTCCGCGACCGATTTGGATGACGCCTCAATGCCCAATTTCTTGTCCTTAAATTCGTTTTTTATGGTATCGCTGCTAAACCCGTCTCTTGGCTGTGGGAGGCTATTGGGCGAGTACGCGCGTGGCATCGATTGGACCATGGCGGAAAAGTTAGCAAGTTGTACGGTGGTCGGCGCATCCGGCAGCATTCCCTTCATAGTCCTGGCTAAATTGAGATGAAATGAGAGACTTTCGTCCTTTTTCTCGACTTGTCTGAAAAGCTGGGCAAAATGGCTGCCACACGTGGCAACGTCTCCATTGTTTTTCAAAAAGTGTTCAATTAACACTTCTTTTGCCTGCGCGAGAACCGACGGGGTCGCGTCCTTCTGATCCATTAAAACCACGTGGGCTCTAATTAAGTTGTCCCATTTTAGTGCGTCTTTACTCTGAATATCTCTACTGTCGAATTGTGCTTTGGCCTCAGCCGAAAGTTCAGTATTCTTGGCAGCCGGAAGGTCGCTTTTAAGCAACGCCAACGTACTGAGACGAACGGCGGTTTTTTCGTCCGGCGAGGTTGGAGGCTGTTGCCTTTGTTCCACTTTGGCCTTTAGGGCCTCGTTCATTTCTTTTGTTAAGCCCGGGGCTGCACCGGTTTCAAGCGCTTCGGGGGCATTTGGGGCTTTGGGAACAGATCCAGCATCTTCAGCTTTTTGAGCGGCAACTTTTGCAATAGGCCCGAAACTCTTTTCCATGAATGATTTTGCATCAGCGAACCGCGCCTTGGCCGCATCAACCACACGTTGCGCTTCCAGCTTTTTTTGCTCGGCCTCTTTCGCTTCGGTCTTTCCTATTTCCTCTAGGCCGGCTTTAATCTCTTTCTCAGATTCCTTCACCGCATTGAATTTTTTCTGCAGATCAGCTCTGAAATCATGTGAACGTTGGGTTCGGGAGCCTACTTCACCGTCTCTAACCTTAGCGGCATCCTTTCGCTCTTTAGCGCCAAGCTGAGTTTTTTCCCACATCGCTTGGGCTTTAGCTTCGTCCGCCTTTTGATCGGCAAGTTTTTGGGCCAGTTCAGCTTCCTTCCTTTCTTTGTTTACCTTCGCTTCTAATTCCTTTGCCTTTGCCTCATCAGCCAGTTTCTTAACCTCTTCTCGTTTTACGACGGCCTCGGTTTCTTTGGCTTCAAAGGCGTTTCCTGCTACGCTAAACATCCCGATAGCGTCGGCCAAGGCATTGTCCGTCGCGTTACTTCCTTCTTCTTTCAATTTCGCTCTTTCAGCCCTTTTCGCGCTTCCGAGGTCAGCTAGTTCCGCCTTAGTCGACATGTCGAGCTTGGATTTTAATTGGCTGTTATCTTTTCTTTGATTCTCGGGGTCGATTCGATCATCCGGTTCTCTCGACTTTAATGCTATTTTTTGAGTAAGAGCTTCCAGATTTTTTCCGGTTAGGCCCTGGTCTTTGGCATCGGGAAGCTCAGGTGCGTCCGGCGCATCCGGTACCGCCAATTCTTCCTCCGGCGTATGTGGAGGAACCCCGTCCGGAATATGAACTGTAATAGGT
>CAYGHZ010000190.1:0-4446 GCA_964349635.1 uncultured Candidatus Marinamargulisbacteria bacterium | reverse complement strand
ATCTGTACTACCATCAAAATCCTGAAACCGACATGGTTTTGAAGGCTATCCGAACCCATTTTCCCGGCCTCGTTTGTTCGGAAAAAGAAGATACATGGTGGGTTCGGGACTTGATGAACAAGCTCAGCCACGAACACGGCCTGCAATTCAACTTTGCAGAAGTAAATCAACATTATTTGGCGCTTGAGCTTTCAAAGAAACAAGATCCTCCGAAGAACTACGAGATCAGGGTTTTATCCAACGGTAAAACCATTCCCGTCTCGCAACTTTCCAAGGAAGAACAGGACGACGTCGACCGCCAGTTGAGAGTCGTCTCCAAAATTGCGGAGTTGTGCGACCCGTTTACTGACGACGAATTGGAGGGAGTCGCCACCCAATGAGCACCTTTCTTTACGATGAGAGCCATTTTCTAAAAATTCGTGCGAGCTTGCTGAACCCGTGGTTTGAAAGCCAAAAAACGAATATTTTTGCGTGCGAACTCAAACGTATCTTCGGATTTGATGCTTTCAATTACGATTTAGACCAGTTTGAGCTAGCTGTTACAGCATTTGTTGTGAAATTGGCGCAGGCTAACTCCGATGCCTTTCACAGTCGGTATCCCGATCAGCCAACCATACCGTTTCAGATGCCAAATTTGAGCCGCCACGTTGAGGCCTATCGCAACAGTTGCGAACTGCTCAAGGCGTTGCGAGGCGTCCAGTACAACATCGACACCGAGCTCAACGACTTTAAAGAAACCGAAAATCGCTTGAGCAGGATTATTGATGCACTAACCAACCGGATTATCGACGATCTGCCCGAATACCGAAATGCAAACACCTGGTAAAAACTGATCGTCACACGATCAAAAAATAAAAGGAGGTAGAAATGAGCACCATTTTTCTGACCGTTAAAGTCTGCCTAAAAGAAGGCGCCGATCCCGAAAATGTGGTGTCCGAACTGGACTACGAATTTACCCATCCAGACATTGAAGATACCGAAGTTATCGATTGGGAAGAGGCTTGTGGCTAGACCCGATTGAACAGAACACAAAAAAGGAGATACGTCCCAATGAATATTGTCTGTAAAACGGTTTCTATTATGTACAAAAATTGTTTCGCTAATCGCATGCTTGTTAAGCTAGATTTCGATGTTGTGACCATCATTTTAATGTCGGGCGAAGTTATTGGCGTGTTGCTAGATGGGTATAAGCAAATGTTCCGAAAAGACTTGGAAAAAGAACAGCATAAACACGGAAATATTTTTCATGGTTTAAGCGAAATTGGAGTGCATGTGCTGGTTTTTGAAAGATTTTATGTGGATCAGGAAGATCTAAATAAAGTTTACGCTCAGTGCGGGTTGCTTGTTAAACAAGGTTTCCTAAAATTTTTGCTTGATACCAAACAAAACAAGGAGGAATCCCATGTCAAAAAAGCCTAAAATCATAGTCTTTATCAACGGTGGAAACTTTCAAGGAACCATCGCGACCTGCCCGATCGACATTCATATTTTGGACTACGACAACTGGCGGGCTGGAGATCCGTTGGTGGGTGAACCCTGTTACCCCGATGAAGTAGTAAGTCCAAAGGTCTTTTCCGAACGACTAAAAAAAGAACACGACGCTTCACTTCGATAAAAACGATCACTCAAAATTGAGGTACTTACGATGAAAAGACTAACGGTTAGCCTTCACATCCGGCAACGGGCGACGGCGCGCAGCTCGTATGCCGTGTTTTTAGTTCACAACTTGGAAGGCTGGAACGCTAAATCGTTACGCGCCAGGGGCATTCCAGCTACTCCGGTGGCCGAGCGTGATATGACGCCGGATGAAATCCGAGAGCACAAAACAACGCCACAGTATTTTGCCTACTTGGATACCAAGGAACTGCTTGCCGATGAAAGCCGCTGGACTGTTCCCGACTCTTGGTTGGCTCGGATTCAGGCGCTTCGGCTCCCGTAAATCGCACCATTTCCAAACATTGATCGTCACACGATCAAAACGAAACCCCAACTTTTTAATCAAAGGAGAAAACACATGGTCAATAACAACGTGCCACTGAGTGGCCTTGATCCAGCGGAGCTATTTGTCCTGGATTTACTAAAAAGAGACACCGAATTTATGGCGATCAGACTGCCGAGTCTAATTGAATCTGCCACGGTAAGAAGTCCGGAAACTACGGCTGTTAAAGAAGGTCTTTGGACCGTCCGAGAAGGCCGAGCGTTTTTGCTTGGACGTGACATTAAAGAATACGTTCAAGCATCGATCCCTCAATTGGTATCACGCCTAGAATTCAGCGCGATTGCCGACAAGGTTCTGAACACGACAAACGGTACGGCAGAGGATTCGGAGGCTTTCGATGGCAATCTCTAAACGAAAAGCGCTGGGTCAACTGAAAATGATTCAACACGTCTATCCGTTTATGCTGCAAAAGAGCCTGACAGAACGAGACAGAAAAACCCTGACCCTTCATTTAAACAGGCAATGGATCAGCCCGTTGACGCTTTCTCGAACGATTACGAGAGCACAGAACACACCGTCTCGGTGAATAGACGCCGCATTGCCACTGAGTGGCTCGCGACTGAGTGGCTCGCCACCGCGTGGCTTTCCGTTTTCTTAAACAGGACGTAGCGGAGTCATAACGATTAAAAATGGAAGGAGGAACTCATGCGACAAAACCATAAAGATCACGGCTATCTCAGTGCCTTGGATAAGCGGATTGAATCATTTCCCGAAACCATCCAAGCCTATATCCACTGGCTCAAAATCAACGCTACGGAGCGAACCGTTGAATCATATGTTACGAACCTCAAGAGCTTGGAAAGTCGGTTTAAGAAAAACTTACTCGATGTAACGCCGGAAGAATTTGCAAACTTCAATCTACACATCCACAAAGAATTGGACCGCGGCGAAATCCGAAGTACGTCGCTCCATGCCTGGATTACCACGCTTCGATCGATGTACCACTTTGCCCAGCAGGAAGGGGCTATCCAAAAATCGCCCATTCCAGCCGGGTACAAAGTGAAGGTGGAAGAGCGCGAAGTGGCGTGTTTCTTGCGACCGGAGCATTTTACGGCGATCTTTCGCATCCTGGATGAGGACGTAGCGATTGAGCGCAGAAACGAATCCCTGTACGCCAAAACGGGAGCCGGGCGGATGCGGGAAGTCTTGATGCGGAGCTTGGCGCTTCAACTGCTCATCGACACCGGCTGCCGAACAAAGGAATTGTTATGGCTGAAAGCTGAGGATATTTTTCCAACTGTCATTCCCACCGAAGACGGCGGCAAAGAGCAGGTGTTGATGTGTCGGATTCGCAACGCGAAGATTAAACGCCGGGCGCTGGGTACGCGAACCAACCCCATTTCATCGGAGACGTTTGCGGTGTATCAGGACTATTTGAAAGTCGCGCACCCGAAAGTTCAGGCCGGCGAATGGCTCTTGGTTCAAGTGACGGCTAGAACAGTCCGCAACTGGATTTATGCCATGAAGGATCGCCTTGTCGCTGCGGGCTACCCGGAAGTTGAAAAGCTATCCGCACACGATTTTCGGCGCGTGTTTATCACGGCGTTGCAAGAACAGGGCTACGATAGCGGCACCATCCAAACGTTTTCAGGCCATGTGAATGCCAACATGATTGCCCGGTACAGTCGGCTTGGAGTTCAGCGCCGTCAGGACGTTCATGCACAAACCTTTGGAAAATGGCGAACTAAAAAGGGAACCCAAGAACAGCCAGAACAAGGGGCATAATGTTTTTTAGGTTTTTCAACTGATCGAGTGCCTTGCCGACCGGCGATTTGTAATCGATCACATATTTTATCATTCGGCGGTAGAGTTTCGCGCGACCGACGCCTAAATAGTCCGCTGTTTTGGAAATATTATAATTAAACGTGTGCAAGGCGGTTTCGATTTGTTGTTTTTCAAAAGCGATGACCCGGCCATCTAATGTTGAGACTCCGGTGGGTCTGGGTGATGCGATTTTCTCGGGCTGCTCGACCGTTAAGGCTCTGCCGGTGAACAGAAATTTACATTTATCCGGCTCCTCCAAAGCGACAATCGATTGAAGTTCGTTTTTGAGTTCTCGGACATTTCCTTTCCACGGATATTTCGTGAGTTGTGCCATAAGATCGGGTGGAAGGGTGATGTTTTTGCCATATTTTTGGTTGAAATAGGCCAAAAAATGATGAACATATTCCGAAATAACTTCCGGCGCATTTCGGAGTGCCGGCAGTTCAATTCGGGCTTGATTGATCCGATGAAACAAATCCGGCCGGAACAGTCCGTCTTCGACCATGTGAGCCAAGTTTCTATTGGTTGCGGAAATCAGCAAAAAATCAGAAAGCATCGGTTTGCTTGAGCCTAATCGCTCAAACTTCTTTTCTTCAATCGCGGTCAGAATTTTGGCTTGGGTTTCCAAGGGCATGTTGCCGATCTCATCCAAGAATAAGATTCCGTTGTGAGCCAATTCCATC
>CAYGHZ010000189.1:804-4450 GCA_964349635.1 uncultured Candidatus Marinamargulisbacteria bacterium | reverse complement strand
ATATTTTCTTACGTTCATATACTATTTTTCGAAAAGGAGTGTTTATGTTTAAGCGATTAACGATCTTGCGTTATGTCACCCCGTTAGTGATAGCGGCGCTCTGTTTATCCGGGTGCACTAAATTAATAAAGCCCGAGTCTCCAACCCGCAGCACCGGCCGAATTGCCGGCGCGTTGGTAAACGACGGGAATAATCCCGCTCAGCAAGTAAAAGTTCAACTTTACCCTGTGGCGTCATCCGAAACTACCGAAAGTACAACTCCCTTAAAAGAAACAAAAACAGATGAGCAAGGCAAATTTTCGTTCGAAGGACTGGCGTCGGCCAATTATTTTGTGATTGCGGAAAGCGCCAGCGGATTTCGCGCTCAAATCAGCGCCGCAGTCGGAACCGACCAAGATAAAAATATCGGGACTTTGGTTCTAAAAATGACGGGAAATATCTTTGGCAAAGTCATTCTCGCCCAACAAAAATCGGCGGATGGCGTTTCTGTTTATGTTCCCGGAACGTCTTATATTGCTATTTCAAATACCCAGGGCGATTTTAAGCTCAGCAACGTTCCCGAAGGAATTTATTCCGTCAAATATTCAAAAAACGGATTCTCCGAGATTGTCGCAAGCGATATTCGAGTAACCGCGCAAAAAACGACGACGCTCAATAACGTGACGCTTGGTATTGCCTATAGCGCATCCGATTTACAGGAAGAGGAAGCCTACCGAGAATTAGAGGCCGGGTTTTTTGATTTGGCATTGATGAAATATGAGAGAATTCTAACCTATGAGCCGAATAACTCTACTGCCAACGCGGTAGTGGCTATCGGACAACTAACCAAGATTATCGAGCATCCAAAAATTCGGGAAATTGTCCAAGCCTGGGAAAGCCGGTTAAACGTCGACATGGGGTTTCCGACTTCGTTTCACGATTGGAGTCAATCCGGTTTCAAGAATAATTCAAATCTAATCGACGTGACTTTGGCGATCAGCTTATCCGAACCGGCTACCTTAAATATGATTACCCGGGACACGCAAGACCTCATCGAAAACGCCTTGTTGCCTCAGATCGACCAAGCGATTGTTCATCTAAACCGCCTTACCGACGGCCCGGATTTCACATTTATCTTAAGCAAGCGCCTCACCCTCTTGCGAAGCGGCTCTGAATTCGACAAAGGCGAAGCGTACGCCCTGAAATCCATACTTCACCTGACTCGCGCGCTGTTTTCTCAAATGGCCGCCTATGACATCTCAGTTAGTCCAACGTCCGGTAAAAGTCTCTCGGCGGTGCTGACGTCTAGCCCGAAATTTGGAACGCTTAGAACCAACGGACGTACGCGAATGACTGAAACGTTGTCGAATCTGCAGAAAATGACAGACAGCGTCATCGACGGCATCCGCTACATTCAAGCGGAAAGCGATACTCAGTCCAACGATATTATTAAATTGCCTGCAAATCTGTCGTCCGTTTTGACGGATTTGGACACGCTCAAACGCTCGTTGTCCGGCGAGACCGTAACGGTGCAATTTGATAATCCCGGCGACGCGACGCAAAAGGTTTCTTTGGACGTGAATCTCGCCAATTTTTACAAAAACCCCATTACCGATATTCGGGATTACATGGGCATCCATGCGGTGAACGGCGAACTGACCGCGGAAAGTTTTCGCGATGGCTTCGATTTTACCCTGCAAGGTCTTTTCCCCGGATTGAAAACATTTCAGCATTGGAAAGACTACAAATTTTTTGGATTCCCCGTATTTCAGCCGGAAAAATCCTACAATTTCTTCGATAAACAAGCCGGCGGTTTTAACCCCGGAAAGCTTTTGAAAAAGGGAAATAGTTTATTTGTCGTCGACTTTAGATATGGAGGCGGGATTCAGGCGTTTGATGTCAGTGGCGAGATAACAAAAGTCGGCGGTTACAACAGTAGTTCGAGTCCTGTTGAATCGATGGATATTGCCGGAAACTCTCTTTATGTTCAGACATACTGGGGAGATCAAAAAGTGTTAAACATCAGTGATCCGACCAATATTACGCTAATCAGTTCCGGCTACGCTTATGACAGTGGATGGAAAATTGAAAATAATCTTCTCTATACCATCCGGGAAGAATATTCCAGCACAACTTGGTCATATCGCGATAAGTTGAAGATTTCTAATTTTTCCTCGTCTTCGCCGGTGGCATCTATCGAACTTCCGGCCTTGGGCAACTATGGCTACACGTATTACACAGGAAAAATCGCAGTGGATAACGGTTTGGCCTACGTCCTGCGGAGAAACGGAAACCCCGACTGGTACCTTGATATCGTCAATATTTCAAATTCCGCAACTCCAAGCTTGGTGTCGCATAGTTTGCTTGGAAACCTTGGTTGGGGTTCGATCAACAAGCTGACAGCGGCGGGAAACCACCTTGCCTTTTCAATGAGTGACTACGGCAATCGGCTGATTATTGTCGATGTATCCAATAGCGCGGCGCCGGTCAAAATCGTAGACAAAACATATTCAGGTGACTTCGGTTTTGCTCTATCGGCTTCAACGCTTTATGTGGCGACTGACAAGGCGTTTACGGAATATTCCGGTTTGGGGCTGCCCAATCTAGTGGCCGCCAAGGAACGCAAGTTGCTGACGCCGGTCACCTTCGGCGGCGCTTCGTACTATTACGGAGGCCAAACCAAAGACATTCTTTTGGACGGTGACAAAGCGTATGTTTCGATGAACGATTACATCTACTCGGTGACCATCGGCCAATAAGATGCGATTTTTTTGGCTTCTCGCGTTGATTTTGCTCTGCCGATTACCTGGTCTTTACAGCCAGGTAACGGTGGAGACCGCCTCGCAATTCCAGGATATTTTCCGCTCCCCCTCATTAAATGTTTCGTCGGGACGGCAATCGATCCACACGGAATACCGGGCGGACAACCTCGAAGCTGGGATTGAGGCTGTTCATTCCAATGCGAATTCCTCCTGGCTCGATTCGACATCGGTTCAATTTAAAGAAGAATTGCACGCCTATATACCGTATGTTGCGCTTCACGAGACTCTTTTTTCCGCTCGCGTCGCATACCCGTTTGTCCAAAATGCGCCGACGAGAGTGAATTACGCATTGGAATTTTTCCCCAACCCCATTCTAAAGATCGGCTATTCCAATCAGGATCGCGCCCGCGCCTTTGAATTAAACGTCGATCGCTCCCGTTATCCGGCTCTAAGCTGGTGGAACAATAGCGGCTATTTTTTGGCCATGATGCCAAACGACTCCCTGGAAATCCGCTACAGCCAAACCGATCGAAGCATTACCTCGATCCGTCAAGAAGAGTCGCGGCGCATCGAGCTGGATTTCCCGGGATCGGAGGACGAGATTCGGGTGAAGGGTAGCGGTTGGGCCGGCTTTTGGTCCCAACGTCATCAGAGCGGTCAGTGCGTCGCCTTTCAAAGTGATGACAAGGAAGACGGTTTTTTTGAGGGGGTTATGAACTACGGAACATTGGGCGGAGAAGTAACAATGGGTTCTTGGATAGCCTCATATCAGCGCGAAAATACGCAGACCGAAGGGGGCGTCACCGCGATCAGCGACAGTCCGATTTTTCACGGCTTTGTCGGCACAAGAAGATTTGAAACGTCTCAGGCCGATACGGTCGCCAATCATTATGGGATCAGGCTGG
>CAYGHZ010000189.1:0-794 GCA_964349635.1 uncultured Candidatus Marinamargulisbacteria bacterium | reverse complement strand
GGCAGAATTGGGCGTTTGGCGCCCGATACAGCCGCCTGGACTTCGTGGGCAGCGCCGACCAATTTGTGGTTAAGGCGTTCATTAAAGATTACGAGAAATTCATCCCGATGGATATCAAAACGATTCATTATGTGACGCTGGACATCCAAAAAAAATGGGCGATTACATCGTCTCTGTCTTGTTTGGCCAAGGTCAGCCAGATCGTCCCTCTTTCGGTGGAAAAGCGAGACGGCGGCCAACCGTCCCCAGCCGGTGATTCGTCCCCGTCCGCGGCGCCACATTCCACCTCGGCCCAAGGCGGGGGTACAACGGCCACATTTGAGATGAGATACCAAATCTAAAGGAGCAAACCATGAAAAAAGTACTTGTAATTGACGATGAGGATATATGTTGCAAATCGCTTCAACGCGTTTTACAGGACGTTTGCCATGTCGATATCTGCACTACGTCCCGGGAGGTCTGTGACTACTTTTCAACCCATCCGGACCCGGATTTAATTCTTATCGATTACCAAATCTGCGATGAGAACGGCATCGAAATATTCAGGAACGAAATCGTCGACAAAGGCAAACGCGTTCCGGCCATCCTGATTTCAGGATATGTCGGCGGAGCGAAGCATCTCAAACTTCAAAAAGAAGCCGAAAAATATTTTGTGACTATCATCGAAAAACCTTTCGATGCGCTTGTTTTGCGAGGATTTGTGGCGGGTTTGCTGGAATCTAATCCGACAGAAATCAACAAAAATGTTAATTAGAGAAATCAGACGACATATATGACAACTATAACATATTATA
>CAYGHZ010000188.1:406-4459 GCA_964349635.1 uncultured Candidatus Marinamargulisbacteria bacterium | reverse complement strand
GCCTATCGGTTTTCTCCGCTTTCCTATTGGCTCATTTATTTGTTAATTAAGAAAAAATTTAAAACTATTAACTATATTACGCTGCCAAATATCTTATTAAATAAACCCGTGATCCCAGAATTTATTCAAGGGCGCGCCACAGTTAAAAACCTGAAAGCGGAAGCAGATCGCCTGTTGGATGATCCGGAGTATTGCAAGACCATGCGATTGGGACTGCTTTCTGTTTGGGACGTATTGGGCGAACCGGGGGCCGTGAAACGAGCAGCTGATGAAATCGTCAATTTTATTTAAAGGTGTGGATATGGTACTCCCCAATGGGATCTTCCATGGGGATTTATTGGCGGAGGATGGGAAAATTGCGGCGATTGGGCCGGCGCTGAAGGAACACGCCGCGACGGTAATCAGCGACAAGGGATTGACGCTGATGCCCGGCGCCATCGACCCTCATGTTCATTTCCGCGAACCGGGATTGACCTGGAAGGAAGATTTGGAATCGGGCAGCCGCGCGGCGGTGTCCGGTGGCGTCACTACGTTTTTTGATATGCCCAATACCGATCCGTCGGCCACCACCGCCGAATTGATCGAACAAAAAAAATTCGTGGCCTCGGAAAAATCGTTGGCGAATTACAATTTTTTTATTGGGGCCACCGACGATAATTTGGATGAATTGATCAAGATAAAAAATGTCCCGGGAATCAAGGTCTATGCCGGGTCTACCACCGGCAATTTGCTGGTGAAAAAACTCGAAAATATTTTTGCGCATGCTCCACATCTGATTGCCGTACATTCTGAAGACGAAGACACAATTCGGGCCAATAAAGAAAAATACCGCGGATCGCAAGACGTCTCGGACCATATGCGCATTCGCAGTTGGGAAGCCGCCCTGAAATCAACCGAGCGTGTAATTGCATTGGCCAAAAAATATAGTAAACGGCTGCATATTTGCCATATGAGCACCGCCGAAGAAACTGATTTGATCGCCGAGGAAAACAATCCGCTAATCACCTGCGAAGTAACGCCTCAACACCTGTTTTTGTACGCGCCGGAAATCTATAAAAAACTGGGGACGTTTGCTCAAATGAATCCTCCACTCAGAGAAAAACGGCATGGCGAACGGTTGTGGCGCGGTTTAAAAGAGGGTACCGTTCATTGCATAGGCACCGATCATGCGCCGCATACGATCGAGGAAAAATCGAAGCCCTTTGGGCAGGCCCCATCGGGCATTCCCGGCGTGGAATTGATGCTACCCGTTATGCTCAACACAGGCGCTAGCCTTGAAAACGTGGCGCGATGGACAAGCAGCAATGCCTCGCGGGTGTTTGGCATTAAAAATAAGGGACAGTTAAAAGTGGGCTTCGATGCCGATTTGGTATTGGTCGACACAAAGGCCAAACGAAAGATGGAAAACAAAAACCTGCACACCAAAGCCAAATGGAGCGCGTTTGAAGGCTGGACGCTAACCGGCTGGCCGGTGGCGACCGTCGTGAACGGACATGTCGTTTTTCGCGAGGGCGATTTTTTTAGTGAATTGAAAGGAAAGGAAGCTCGCTGTTACACTAGAGCCTATGAAGAAAAAGAATAGCGCAAAAAAACAAGACCTTAGTCTTGAAAAGCAATATCGCGAATTTTCTCCTGAGTTTGTGATGGATAACAAAGGCCACATGACCAAGGTTTTATTGAAATTTGAGGTTTTTGAAAACATGGTCGAAGACCTTCACGACTTAGCTATTATTGCGGAAAGACGGGACGAACCGACCATCGATTATGAAGAATTTCGAAAAGAACTTAAGAGAAAAGGGAAAATATAGAGAAGGTGATTATCGAATCCTTTATTCAGTTGAGGATCAATGCGTAATGATTATGCAAGTCGCACATCGGCGAGAGGTTTATCGAAACTTATGACTACCCAACGCCTCCCAGAATGGTTCCGATCCTCCAAAGGCAAGCTTGAGGCCACGCGCCAGCTTTCCAAAATGCTGGAAGCTGAAGTTCCCAACAGCATCTGCCAAGAAGCGCGTTGCCCGAATCGCTCCGAATGTTTTGCCAAGGGCGTACTGACCTTTATGATTTTGGGCACGACCTGCACTCGCAACTGCGGATTTTGTTCAGTCGCTCACGGCAAGCCGTTGCCACCCGACCCTTACGAAGCCGATCGCATTATTCGGTCGATCGATAAATTAAAACTAAAATTTGTTGTACTGACCTCTCCCAACCGGGATGATCTACCGGACGGAGGCTCGGCGCATTATGCGTATGTCGTCTCGAGCATCAAAACGGCATTTCCCGATGTAAAAGTCGAAGTATTGATCCCTGATTTTCAGGGCGACGAAAACGACTTGCGAACGGTAATCGCAGCCCACCCGGACGTGATCAATCACAACTTGGAAACCGTGCCGTCCCAATACCGGCGCGTTCGCCGCGGATCGCTGTATCAACGGTCGCTGGATGTTTTGGCCAATATCAAAAAAAATAATCCAAAAATTTTATCCAAAACCGGAGTGATGGTGGGTCTTGGTGAGACAAAAGAAGAGTTGGGCCAAGTATTTTCGGATATTCAAAAACAGGGCGTCGATATTGTGACTCTGGGACAATATTTAAAACCCGACAAAGACAACCTAAACGTCGAAAAATATTATCATCCTGACGAATTTAATGAATTAAAACACGCCGCCTTGGCCGCCGGAATCCGATATGTATTTGCCGGGCCACATGTCCGCAGTTCGTTTTTAGCGGAACACGTTTTTCATGAACTTATACCTTATTAGTTTAATTCTTTTCTCTTATGGTCTTGGATCTATTCCATTTGCGTTGGTGGTCAGCAAAGCGAAAGGCGTTGACCTGCGTAAGGTGGGATCGGGAAATTTGGGATCGACCAATGTGTACCGGGCGATGGGGCTTAACTATGCGCTGCTGGTGTTTTTCTTAGATGCGCTCAAAGGATTTATTCCCGCGTGTATTGCAACCTATTATTTCCAAAATCCGCTGTTTCATATCCTGGTCGGCGGGGTGTCAATTATTGGGCACAGTTTAACCCCGTTTGCAAAATTTAAAGGGGGTAAGGGCGCGGCTACGGGTCTGGGCGTTTTGGCCGCCATTTCCCCCAAGGTTTTTTTGATTTTGTTTGTAGTCGCGGCGGCGTTGATCGGATTTACCCGAATGGTCTCTTTAGCCAGCATTACCTGCAGTTTTTTGGCGCCGATTTTATTGTGGTTTTTTGATTATCCGGTTGAGTATATTATAGTTGTAACTGTTCTGTGTTTGTTTATCGTCTTTCGTCACCGATCCAATATTCAACGGCTTTTACAGGGCAAGGAAAACAAGGTGTAATTTATGGCAAAAATTGGCGTTATTGGTTGCGGGGCATGGGGAACAACGATCGCGAAGCTGCTAACGGATAATGGTCATGCCGTTCAAATGTGGTGCCATGCGCCTGATATCGCGGATCAGATCAATGCAAGCAAAGATACGTCGATAAAAGCGTTCACGGATTTGCATACCGTCGTTGATAAAAATGATTTCTTTATTTTGGCGGTCGCATCACAGCATGTCAGCATTCTTTATCAAATGCAGCCATATTATGGCGGAAACAAGCCTATTTTAAGCTTGATTAAGGGAATGATCGAAAACGAACCGATGCCTTTTATTTCCGATTTTATTCATCGCCTATTTCCGCACACGCCGCTGGCGGTACTGTCCGGCCCCAATTTAGCCTCCGAAATTGCGCAGCGTTTGCCGGCTTGCACCGTGATCGCGTCGCATGACCCGGCCACAGCGAAGCTATTTCAAACGTTGTTAAGCAACAAACTATTTCGAGTGTACACCTCCGGTGACGTTCGGGGAGTGGAGTTAGGCGGCGTACTTAAAAATATTATTGCTATCGCGGCCGGCTTTTCGGACGGCCTTAACCTGGGCATCAATTTCAAATCCGCATTGATGGCCCGTGGTATTCATGAGATTCGGCTGTTTGGCAAAGCCTTCGGCGCGAAAGATGAGACATTCTTCGGCTTGTCGGGTATTGGTGATTTAATCACCACCTGCTCGTCGAGCGCCAGC
>CAYGHZ010000188.1:0-396 GCA_964349635.1 uncultured Candidatus Marinamargulisbacteria bacterium | reverse complement strand
AAAGTGGGCTATGCCATTTCTCAAAAGAAGAACTTGGAAGAGGCGCTGGCCAGCTTGGGAACGGCGGTTGCGGAGGGCGTAAAAACGACTCGCATTATTCATAATTTGGCGCTAAGCAAACATATCGAAATGCCGATTACGATGGAAATTTATAAAGTGCTCTACGAAGGAAAATCCCCCGCCGAAGCGATCACCTCTTTGATGAGCCGAGACCTTAAAGCTGAATTTTAGATGTTAACCGCCGTCACGTCTTGGTATTTTCGCGTGGCGCGTTTTTTTTCCGATCTGATATTGATCCCATTTATTATCGTTCTGGCCTATTCGGTGAAATTCAAATTAGGGCCAACCACCTATCATCATGCTCAGTTTGAGCCTTATTTTCAGGTTTCGGGATTT
>CAYGHZ010000187.1:240-4479 GCA_964349635.1 uncultured Candidatus Marinamargulisbacteria bacterium | reverse complement strand
AGCTGAGGTGGGCACTCTGGTCGGCGGAGAGCGCGCCCGTGCGGTCCTTTCATCATTGAGAGAGTCTCTCGCGGAATACGTCACAGAAACTGGACGAGCTAAGTCCGGCGGTCCTCTCGCAGAATCGATAACGCGCGCCGACTCATTACAAACAGAACTTTCCGACCAGGTTCGACGACTCTCAATTCTAGAGGACCAACTTGTTGCTCTTTCTGCAAAACGCACAGAGCGCAATTACCATTCCGACCCAGCTACAGTTAGCCAAATGTCTGCCGACTTGGCAGATGCAAAAAAAGAACTGCAACAAGGGTTAGAAGCAGCAACTTTGCTTGCAAAATGTGAAGCTGAAGAGCAACAGGCGCGCGCATTCGTTGACTCAAAGCGCGAAATCTTCGAAAAGCTAATAGAGCGGGCGCGTTCAATTGATGCTGATAAGGTAAGGGAATATGAAACGCTTGCAGCCATCAAACCTTTAGATGATCAAGAAGAAGCCGCCAGAAAGGCTCTTAACTCAACGCGGGAAGAAATATTTAGGCTAGATAAACACGCGGACGCAGCCGAAGAAGAAGAGCGAGCACTTCAACTAATCGGAACGGCGATTGCCAAATTCTCATCTCAAGAAAAACTCCATCGCACATTGAAATGGCTATCATCCCTCAATGAGCGATTAATAAAAAATGAAGCAGCGCTGAGGAACAATCGAGCGTCGTCGAGCGCAATTGCCGAGTTAGACAAAATCGAAAGAGACTTGGCTATATCTAGGGCCAAGTTAGAAGCAACAGCTCCAGAGGTGACTATAACGCTTGGTGAAGGCGGGGCAGGAAAGGTCAATGTCGCAGGCTCTATTCTTAACAGGAGCATATCAAGGCGGGTCGTAGACCAACTATCAATAATGGTTGGCGACATAGCCTCCATCACCATTTTTCCACAAATGTCAGCAAATAAGGCTGATCAGAGTACCCTTCAGCAGTTGCAATCCAGGCTGTCAGAACTTCTAGGCAAAACCGGTGTTGCCAACGCTACCGATTTGCGCGCCGCTCATATACGTCACCAAGAATTAGAGGCCGAAGGTCGGGATATTGAAGTAGAGGCTTCAAAGTACGAGCTTAGGACTAGTGCACTAGCAACTGAAATAGAGCGGATTAAAACTGATGTTGCGCAAATTGAAAACCTCGTGAAAGAAGCGTTAAACGACCAAGGCATCACGGTCCTGCCTACAAGTGAGGAAATTTCGGCAAAGTACGCCATTCTACGTAAAGAAAGAGAGGCGTCTCGCTCTAAGCGCCAAACGCTCGACGGTACAAGTGAGGCGCAGAACCAAATTCTCACTGAAATTGCACAATCTCGCGGGAAACATCAAGGAAAGCTGATAGAAATTCAATCGCGCCTTCACGAAAATATTCTAAAGCTTCCCGATTCAGATCGCGGGCAAATTCTCGCAGAAGCAGAAGGGGCACTTAGCCAAGGAGAATCAAAATATAGGCAGATCGCCGTTGTTCTTGAAGATCAGCGAGGAAGGTCGCCAACAGTTGATGAACTGAAGCGCCGCCAGATAAGGGTGACACGGCTTGAGGACGCGCTCGAAAACCACAGGACTCGGCTTGGACAATTAGATAAAGATATAGCCAACCTTGAAGGGCAAATAGAAAATGCTGGAGGAGATGGAATTGGAGAAAAGGTGGATGGTCTGAAAGAGCTTTCCGAATTAGCTAATCGAGAGCGCAACAGACAACAGTCACGAGTAAACACGCTTCAACTTCTGCGGGGCACGATAGACGAATGTTATAAAGAGCAGAGAGATAGCCTCCAGGCTCCGCTAAGGCGCTACCTAAAACCCTTTCTAAATGATCTCTTTCCAACCGCGGAATTAGAGCTTGGCGATGACTTTGCCATCGTGGGAATTAAGCGGAACGGCCTCACGGCTGAAAGTTTTGAAAAGCTCTCAGCTGGGACGCAGGAGCAAATCGCTATAATTGTACGGTTGGCTATCGGAGCCATGATTTGTGATCGTGGCCAAGAGGTGCCGATAATTCTTGACGATGCATTGGTGTTCTCAGACGACGACCGCATTCAGCAGATGTTTGACATCCTTAATCGCGCTGGTCAGAAGCAGCAAGTGATTGTTCTTACTTGCCGCACGCGCATGTTTGCAACTCTAGGCGGCCACCAACTTTTGATCTCATCTACTACTCCATGACCATATTTGCGTGCCACGTTTTGCTTTGAATAAATGCGAGAATCCCCCGGAAATAGGCGATGCCCATGCGCATTAAGAAAGTCGAAGTATCTAACTTTCGGGCACTGCGAAACGCATGTCTCGATTTCTCGGAAACTACGGCACTCATAGGTGAGAATAATTCAGGCAAATCCGCATTTTTGGTTGCAATCGACCTCTTTTTTGCGAATGCGCCTCGCGTAAAGGACAAAGATTTTTCCGACGACAACAGGGAAACGGCAATCAATATTACAATTCACTTCGTAGGCCTCACGCCTCGTGAGCAAGAGGAGTTTTCATCAAACCTTTTAGATGGAGCATTAGTTGTTACTCGCCGGCTATTGTTTGGAAACCCTTCTGATAGCGGAAACTTTTTTGTATCGGCAAAGGTGAATCCAGAATTTTCAGAGTGCAGAAATGAGGCTGGAAAGACACCGAAGAGAGAACTTTATACTAAGCTCCGTGAAAAATACGAACTCCCAAAAGAAAAAAGCGCCGATGAAATAGACGGCTTTCTCGAAGCATGGGAGGCAGCACAACCCCCAGAGGCATTAAAGATTGAGCGTGTTGCAGGCTTCAAGGGATGGAAAAACGTTGCAGTTGGGAAGCTTAAGGATCGCACCGACTACATTTTCATTCGCGCAGTCCAGGATGCTGCTCAGGACATTCAAGAGAGCAAGAGCTCGCCTGTAAAACTACTGATTAATGCAATTGCGAAACAAACGATTGAAAATGACAAAGATTTTCAAGAATTTATGGAATCCGCAAATCAAAAAATCCAAGATTTTACGAATCCTGAGAACGTTCCGGCTCTAGCCGAGATAAGTACGGAGTTAACTAGAATTCTGAATGACTATTACAAAGACTCTCAAATATATGCGACTTGGAAGCGGGTCGAAGCGATACAACCAAGTTTTCCGACTTCAGACATTTCCGTCAAAGACAATGATTTTTTGACAGAAATTGACGGCGTTGGGCACGGGCTTCAACGGGCAATTGTTTTTACTGTTCTCAAATATATGGCTGAGCGTCGAATCGTTTCTGAGAAAATTGCCGAAACGTTTGCGGAGCCTCAGAGTGACATAATCATCGCAATCGAAGAACCGGAGGTATATCAGCATCCCGTCAAGCAGAGACTATTCGCGAAGGTTTTGAGTAATCTGTCTAAAGCATTCAACAAGACGACAGGAATCAGAATTCAGATTATATACGTTACGCATTCGCCGCTTTTGGTATCCCTGCCTAATTGCGATCAAGTCAGACTGGTTAGATACAACCCTGCGGTAACGAAGAATGTAATCGTCGCGGCAACGTCGCTTTCTGCCTGCTCTTTGCGATCCGCAACAATGTATGGGGTAGAAAGTGAGCATGCCTGGACGGATGCTCAGATGGCGGCCAAGCTGCATACGCTTCGGGGTGAAGTAGCCGAAGGGTTTTTCGGCAAATGTGTAGTCTTGATGGAGGGAACGGGAGACAAGGCGGTGCTTGATGCGTATTTCCAGGTTTTGGGGCGCGAACCTCACGCGGAGGGGATTGTAATAGCTGATGTCGGTGGCAAAACTAATTTGAGCAAGCCAATCATAATTTTTACGGCGCTTGGAATTCCATGTTTCTGGGTTTTTGATAACGACCAAAGTGATGAAAAGAAAAAAATAGACGCCAATAATACCCGTGAAAATCTGGCCCTCCAAAAGATGGCGGGGGAAGATGCAAAAACCTGCGCCGATTACCCAGTCGGAGTGAAGGCAAAATTTGCAGCTTGGGATGGCAAGATTGAGGACTACATTCGCGGCATTGCGGGAGGAAAGTTTGATGCTGAGTGTTCGATTGTAGCCACTGAATTTGGTGTTCCCCCCGGTGATTGTCTCAAGTTTCCTGGAGCAGCATCGGCACTACTTAAGCGACTCAATGACAGCGGCCACGTTTTCGAAGAGTTGAATAAAATTGTGGCTGCTGTCGATAAGCTCGTAATCAGTTAATCTAAGCAACCTTACACCCCATTATTAGTAACACGGGGGGCTAGA
>CAYGHZ010000187.1:0-230 GCA_964349635.1 uncultured Candidatus Marinamargulisbacteria bacterium | reverse complement strand
CAAGGCTGGCGAAGCCACCGCGCCTTTTGGGGCGCGGCTGTGACCTTGACGGGCCGTGAGCGCCCGCTCCTTTTTTTCCCGGCGGGCAGTCCCGCGCGTTGGGGATGGTTTTGGGGCCTCTTGAGGGGCACACGATCAGCTGTAAGATAGCTATTGAATAAGGACATGAAATGTCTTATAGGGCTATATATGTCTAATGCATTGAATGGACTCAATGTCTTATGGAAATG
>CAYGHZ010000186.1:0-4539 GCA_964349635.1 uncultured Candidatus Marinamargulisbacteria bacterium | reverse complement strand
ATTTTGAAGTCACTGAAGCCAATAAATTTGAAGCGTTGTGCCGAATTATGGATATCGAAAAAGAATTTTATGGGCTTATTTTTTGCCGAACCAAAATTGATGTGGATCGCTTGGTTACCAAATTGAACGAACGCGGTTACCAATCCGAAGGATTACATGGCGATGTATCGCAGCATCAGCGTGAACGCATCTTAAATAAATTTAAGAACAAACGCGCCAGCATTTTGGTGGCGACTGACGTGGCGGCTCGCGGTATTGATATCAACAATCTGACTCACGTGGTCAACTATGCGCTTCCGCAAGATCCGGAGTCGTATGTTCATCGTATCGGACGAACAGGACGCGCCGGTAAGCAGGGTACGGCCATTACGTTTGTAACGCCGTCCGAATATCGCAAATTGGTATTTATTAAACGTATCGCCAAAACGGAAATTCGAAAAGAAAAATTGCCGGCTATCCAAGACGTAATTGAATCTAAAAAGGCGAGAGTTAAAGAAGAAATTTTGGAGTCGATTCGCTCTGAAGGTTCGGAATATGCGGAATTGGCGGACGAGTTATTGAAGGAAGGCGATGTGCAGAAAGTTGTCGCTGGTTTGTTGAGATATGCGCTTAAAGAAGAATTGGATCAAAAAAGTTATTCGGATATTCGTGAATCCTCGCGTGAAGTGTCCGTGGATCGCACGGGCAATACGCGATTATTTGTGGCTTTGGGTCGTAAAGACGAGATTGATCCCAAAAAGCTGGTCGAATTTATAACTCAGAAAACAGATGTGGCGGAAGCAAAAATTCGCGATGTGAAGGTGTTTGATCAGTTTTCGTTTATAACGGTTCCGTTTGAAGACGCTGAGATTATTTTGGATGTGTTCAGAAGCAAGGATCGTAGCCAAAAATCGCTTGTTACACGAGCGAAGGATAAAGAGGGTGGTGGCGGTTCTTCCCGTCCGGCGCATTCGCGCGGGCGGAATCAGTATGCAAGGCGGGAGCGGCGATACTAATAAACTACGCTTCTCTGAGCAAACCCCTTTTTCCATTTGATTTTCACCAATCTATAAGGCCGGCTGCTTTCTAGGGCGTCCCCTCCCAGGGATTTTAATTCTTCGGCGACGTAGGAAAAGGATTTGCCTTCCGGCGTTTCCACGGTCAACGCGTCGCCGGCTTTTAGAGGCTTTTGCAGTTCCAGCGTGACGCATTTTCCCGGAACAATATCGACCACCGTGCCGATAATGCCGTCTGTGTGATGGGTTTTGAGCATGAGTTCTTGATCGGTGTTGTTGACCCGGAAAAAGCCGGGTTTGAAGGGGCGCGGGCCGACGGGTTCACCGATGCCTTGGAATGCGCGAAGGGCGCTTTCGAGATAGTCCGCATTTTCGCCTCTGGCATCAATAAGCCAACTGTGGATATTTTGAATGTCTCGGACATATTTCAGCAGGCAGCGATCAAAATACAGATACATAAAATGGCCGTGTTCGTTGTCATAAAATTTGTAATAGCGGCCGGGATATTGATTGTCTTGGGACAGTCGAATAATGGGTTTGGTGTTGCCGGTTAGGCCGGACATAAATCGGCGATACGAATATTGAATCAGTATCGGGCCATGGACTTGAATTTCGAATTTAGTATCGATTTCAAGGGCCTTTTGGATGTCAGCAATCGGCATTTCGTTGCCCAGGGTTTGTTGGTCGGCGAATTGAGAATAGTAGCGAATGCTTTCCAGGTTTAGATTCCCGGTTTCGGTCGCTAAATGAATTTTAATGTCCGGCCATTTTTCTTTGAGCCAGGTCATTAATCCTGGGTCTTGGATTCGTATGAGGGAGATAGAGCAACGTTGCATGGTTTCGATCAGTTTTTCGATTTTTGGGAGGTGAAAATGATGCGCCAAAACGTCGCAGTTGACCGACAGTTCAATCGTTGGAGACAGTGAGCGGGCTAGGGTGGCGAGGGCTTCAATGTTGTCGGTGTTTTCGGAAAATGATCGGATTGAGAGCTGGCTGTCTTCCAATATTAGACGATCGACTCCGGCCCCAACAGCGGATTTAACCATGGTTTCGTCGCTGGCGAATGTTGTTAGTATCATACTTTTTTTCTCACGATATCGTAGGCTTGAACACCGTCTATCCAAGGCAGCCAGACCATCGAGCTGCTTCTCGCGGCTTCCAAGGACTGCCCGGATAAATCAAATAATTCGTCGACTTGACGAGATTTTGACTGGTGGGTTTGAGAGAAGAGTTCCAGGATATCTCCCTTTTTAAAAGGAACTTTGACTTCTACAAAAACACCTTTGCCGGGTAGCACCTCTTTGACGGTTCCTACAAAATCCGTGTGTTTCGCATATCCGGAAAACGCGTAATGAATCGACTCTCCGCTTGGTCGATGTTCCAAACCGCCACTAGCGAATGTCCGATTTGATACGTCATTTAATTCAGATTCAAATTTTTGAATAAACTCGGAATAGGTTTTGGGCGATTGGGCATACTGGTCAATTGCATCTCGATAAATGGAGACGCAGTTGGCGACATACATGTTCGATTTCATGCGGCCTTCGATTTTGAGCGAATCTAAACCAGCTTTAAATAGATCGGGGACTTGGCGAATTGCCATTAAATCTTTTGCGTTCATGATGTGGGTGGAGTCGCCTTCTTGGATATCAAATAGATGCCGGCAACTTTGCACGCATCCGCCCCGGTTGGAATCTCGGCCGGAGGTGTAGTTGGAGATCACGCATTTTCCGGAATAGCTGGCGCACATGGCGCCATGGATAAAGACTTCCAATTCGATCTCGAGGTTTTCCTTAATTTCGCGGCATTCGTCAATCGTGACTTCGCGCGCCAGAATCACACGTTTGGCGCCCGCGTCTTTCCAAAATTTGCAGCCGATCCAGTTGGTGACGCTGGCCTGCGTTGAGACGTGGAGCGGAATCGTGGTGCGTTCTTTCGCTAATTGCATTACGCCCATATCGGAGATAATAAATCCGTCGAGCGATAGGGTTTGCAGTTCGTCCAAATAGGGTTTTAATTTTTCGATATCGGAATTATGCGCGAAGCCGTTCAAGACCAAATAAATTTTTTTGCTTCGGGAATGGGCAAAATCTAGCGCTTCTTTTAGTTCATCGAGATCCAAATTATCGGCAAATTTTCGCAGGCCAAACACGGTGCCGCCGGTATAGACGGCATCGGCGCCGTATAGAAGGGCGATTTTTATTTTTTCGAGGCTTCCGCCGGGGGCGAGGAGTTCGGGTTTAACGGCCTGCATCTGTGCATTGTAGCCACGAGTTGAATTCGTTGCAATTTTTACTACTTAAGATTATCCCAATGGTTCAGTGCTTTGTGAAAATCAAAATTTGAATTTGGTCTTAGATTGAATTTTTCGATGATAACTTGAGCCAAATAGCTAAGATAGTCCCGCTCCATTCCGTCCTGATGAAGGGCTTTCAGGCCGGCTTCTAACGATTCTTCAACCGTAATATCGCGATCCGGTTCCGTCTTTGGATATTCTTTCGGTGGCCGGACATAGTCCGAGCTTCCGTCGCTGTGTGCAAAGGGCGCCCGGCGGTCGAGAGGAAGCTGGATCGAGCCTTCCTGACCGCGTAAAATCAGGAATTGGGGGCTGTGGTTATGGGTCCTTAATACATTAAATAACATGTCTTTGTAGGGTGGGTGGGTGTAACCGGTGACCAACAGATTGCCGTTTTTGGCTCGGATGGGTTGTAATAGTTTTTCCATCGTCGCAAGAATTGGGCGTTTGACCATGTCGGAACGCATCTTTTTTAAGGCGTAAAGTTCCGGAAACGACAGACTCTGATCGATATAACCCCAGCCAATGTCCGGATTTTCGATATCTTCCAATGGATTTCGCAAGGGGTTTTTGCCGGCGGCTTTGAGGATTTTGAAAGGGTTGATGCCTTTTTTTGGGGCGACGTCGTCCAGGCCATGCAATACACATGGGATGCCGACCGACGCAAGCAGGGGCGCTACCAACAAGGCGATCAGCGGATGCCGGTTCATGCCGTCGTAGGCTAGCGATAAATCGACCAATACCGGGACTTTCGTTTCCCAACGTTGGCTTTTGTTCCAGAAGTATTCGTAGCAGGCATTGTTCTCGACTAGCGTTTCCCGTTTGAGGCGTTCGGCTTCCAAGAATGCGCCTTTGAGATATTCCGGAGTTTTGGGATCGAAAAGAAAATCGAGCGCCAAAATAAATTCAGATTCGCTTAGGTTTTCATGGCGAATGGCTTTTTGGGTTAATCCCAAAAATAATTCTTTTGATGGCGATAGAAATGCTTGCAATTCAGTCGGAAGAAACGCGATTGCGGTCTGAAGCCATTTGGCTTCTTCCGGATTAGGGGGCAGGGTTAAAAGAGCCGTGAACATCGTTGCTTTGGTGGTGAGGGAGATTTCCGAAGAGTGAAATCCGCTTTCCAACGTTAAAAAATCAGTGCCCCACAGGCTTTTGCTCATGGTCGGGCCGGTGCCTTTTTTCTTTAATAGTTCGATAAAATTCATAAAATTGACCTCGGATCAAAATCCACGATGACCCTAATGT
>CAYGHZ010000185.1:3485-4549 GCA_964349635.1 uncultured Candidatus Marinamargulisbacteria bacterium | reverse complement strand
ATCGTGAAAGAGTTAAAAAGCCTGTCTGATGACAAGAAAAAGGAATTGGTCGAAAAGCTCACTCGAGCCGGTGTTTTAAAAGATTCAAAAGAAGACGGCGAGGTTCTTATCACGCAATTGCGCGGTCTGAAAGAAGCCGAAAAAGTGGTCCGGGAAATCACAAAAGACGAGGGGGAAATAAAGAGCCTCCTAGGCCAGCTTGGCCTTGCCCCGGTTCTGCCGCTACGAGATTTCTCCAAGGGAACTCCGGCGGAGATTTTCAAATCGTCCCGAGCTGCCTTGCAGTCGGTGTTCGCGGTTCATGCCGAAATTCGCGACTTATCGTTGCGAACCACGGGCCGTATCGATGTAAAAGAGGCGCGTAATATTCGAGATTTCCCGTTGTACAAACAGTTGCCGGACGATAAAAAGACTGCGCTACGCGCGATTCTTGAGGAGAAAAAACTTATCAAGGCTGACGGATCAATTGATCCCGACGAAGCCAAAAAACTGTCCGCAGTCGAATTAGCTCACATTTTTCAATCGGCTCAGCTTGAGACTAATTCTTTATATAGACTAGCGCGCGAGATGGGGTTAAGGCCCACATTTGGCGACGATTCCGGCAACCTCAAAATTATCATCGAAGGCCAGAAGGCCGCCGGAACCAAAAAAGAAGTCAGGGGTTTGGGGGATATTTTGGCTGAGGCGCCTATCAAATCGGTCGACCTTGAGGCAGAAATCAGCGCACTCCCAAAAAGCCTCGACACCACCGACCCCAAAATAAAGCGCCTGGTAGAACAGCTCGAGCAACTTCCAAAATCCTCAGACTTCACGGCAGACGCCGAAACGGGTCGAAAAGCAGCTTTTGACGAGTTTAAAGCGACTCGCGGGTCGGTTAAAATCGCGCTTTCGGTCAAAGAAACCAAAGATCGGATTTACGGGTTTGATTTCTTATCACGGATCCAGAGCGGGTCTGATGAGATTCGAGAAACCATTCCCGGTCGAATCTTAAGCGCCATTGGCTCTATCCCTTCGCTAGGCGCCGATCTTCTGACCCGCCTTGTTTATCGCAAAGCCGTCGGAGA
>CAYGHZ010000185.1:0-3475 GCA_964349635.1 uncultured Candidatus Marinamargulisbacteria bacterium | reverse complement strand
CGTGGACGTCGAACTGACCGCCGACGAAAAAGCACGATTAAAACGAGCCGAAAATCAGGAAAAACGTGTGGCGGCCGGTGGCATCACAGGCGGACAAGCGCAGTTCAAGCTGGATCAGTTGTTGGAAACGTATGGTGAGATTCCCAAAAGCGAGCTTTCAGGAGCTCCCGTCACCGCCGCTGGGAAGGCGATCTCGGACATACTCAACGCCAAAGGCTTTCGCGCAGAAGAAGCGTTAATCGGAGCCGTCACCAGCGCCGCCGGCCAATTGTTTCATGATCGGCCGTTAGTCAGTCCGGAACAATTGGCTCAGGAATTCGAAACAATCGTGACAAGAGCGACAGCGGGCCAATCCGATAACCAGTTGGCCAAGCAAATAGGCGCGATGTTGCTATTGCAGCTGCAAGCCGTGGATCGGACCGTCTTCGCGGAATTAGCCGATTCTCTATTGGCCAGCGGCAAGCCGGAGAATATCCAGGCGGTTCGAACGGCAATTGCGGTGGGCGGCGTGCAGCGTTATGGCGAAGAGAAGGACACCATGACCACGGGCAGAAAGGTGGCGCTTGGGATTGGCACCGTCCTAACGGGCGGCGCGTTGGGTCTTGCCGAACTGATTTTCCGGGCGCAACGGAGCCGGCCCAGCGGCGACACGGTTTTGGATACGTTGGGACTGCAAGAAAAAGGTGAAAACGCTCTTTCGGCAAGCGCCTTCAAATCCGTTTTAGAATTGCAAAATGTGGCTTATCTTTTTGCCGGCAATCTGCCGGAAGATTTAAGAAACACCGTCGCCGAATTATCGCGAAGCCAGCGCGATGACTTGATTGGCCGACTTTTCTCTATTGCCGCCAGTTCTGCCAACGCGGGTGATCAACGCGCCGCCGGTTCGGCCTTGCGGAATTTGGCCAGCTTGCTGGACTTAAACCAAGCCCAATTACGGGGACAGTTTCCCGGTATCGGAGACTATCTCACTGGCCCAGCGTCTCTTGACGCCGCTGTAGCTCCCGCCTTCAGAGCCTTAGACACTCGAGCCAAAACGATGGCGGAATCAGGCCTTGCCAAGGAAGTGGAGGCTAATGCGAAGAAAGAAAAAAGCGCGGCGGCCGTATTGACCGAAAAACTGAAAAACGACCGCGCCAAAACGTTGGCAGAACTTCAAAAGACCGAATCCCTGGTGGGCGTCGGCGATGCCCTGGCCCGCTCCTTCGAACAGGCCAAAGCTTCGGGAGGCAAAAGCGCCGAAGATGTTAAGGGTGACATCGGGGAACTGGTCGGTGAACTTCGTCGGGACGGAAGTCCGGAAGCATTGGATGTTCTGCTGGCTCTGCGCCCGGCGCTAACCCGGCTGGCCGACCAAAAAACGACCGAAGCGCTGCAAAAAACCGCCGACGAGCGAGTGGCTCAAGAAAAGAAAGACGTCGCGACTGCAAGAACATTCAGCCGGCAGGAATCAACCGCCGCTGAAACCGTATTACGGCAACAATTGGCCCTGCGTGACGAAGCGCTTAGTCTCATCAAGACCCTGGGAGACGAAGAAGAACGCAGCCGGTTGTCGGCCTCTCTCCTATCTGACGCAGGAAAACAAGAGAAGCGCGTCGAACAATTGGCCCAAGTGACAGTCCAGCTCCTTCAGACCAGGGCCCGGGATGCCGAAGGTAATTCGGTTGCAAAGAAATTTTTGACGGCGGTGGCGCCGCTTCTGTCTCCGGGCGACAACAAGGCCGAGACTCAAGAATCGCAACTTCTTAATCAATTTTCAGTGGCCGTGGTCCGGGCCGTTCAGACCATCAATAACGATCCAAAAAATGCGTCAAACAGGATCGAAATGAGCAGATTATTGGAAGATTCCAAGGTTGCATCCCCTTCGCAAATGCAGCGGGCCTTGGAACGGGCTATCCATGTTCAGACCGACGGGACGCTGCTTAACGTCGCGCGTCCCGCGGGGCCAATCGGATTTGAAGCGCGGTCGCGGGCCTTGCAAGACATTCAAAAAACCGCCAATTCCGCCGCGGCGGCAACCGAGCAGACCAACGCCGTAAAGTCGTCCACTGATTCTGCCGCCCGAGAAGCCAATGCGGCATTTATCAGCGACCGGATCCTGGTCAATCCCAAGCCTCCGGCAAGCGGTACCACGCACCCGGCCAGAAGCATCGTTGGGGCTACATTAGATATGGCCTTAAATCTTCAACCCATGCACCCCGAAACCGGGATTATTCGAGATCGCGTGGCGGATCATTTCCGAGACATTCTTTATCAGAACAACAACATGGAAGACCTTCTTAAAAAGACCGACGCCGAATTGGCCAATGAAATCGCAAGCCCCGACGCGACTCCTCTTAGCAAAAAAATGGCGCAAGAAATTATCGACGGCCGAAAGCTCTATAAAGATGAAGGGCTTGCCGGCTATGAAAAAGATGTCAGGGAACAGATCAAGGGGATTCGCAGCGAAGCAAAGGCCGCATTGGATGCACTGATGCGTCAGACCAGCGCCCCTCCGTTAGCTCAGCATGCTATTCGGACGTCGATGGCATCCACCGTTTCTCGAAGAGATGCTTTTGAAACGCGATCGGATGGCTCCGTCACTCTTAGTGACTCTGCGAAAGAAGAGTTGGCGGAGACTGTCAAAACTCAAAGCCGGAATTTGCAAAGCAGCCTGGAGGGAAGCGAATTTAAAAGCCGGGATTCGGTTGGCTTCAAGACACTCAATTCCGCGCTAAATATCTTAAGAGCTTCCCCGGGACGAGTGGGTCAATTAAGAGAATTGGAAATTCTGCTTTCCAATCGGGCGCTGGATTCCGCTCAACGTAACGTAATTCAGGGAATTTTGGTGGCCGGCATGGCCTCCCAATCCGTCGATCCGACCGAAGCCACCCACTACACCCAACACATGCTTCTGGGATTGGCGTCCGGCGGAAATAGCCAAACCCTTGGCGCTCTTATGCAAGGACCGGCAAGCACTCTGCTTCGTAGCGGTCTGGAAGCAGAAAAAACACCGACTTCCGCAACTCTCTCCGCCGCAAACCAGATCCTCCAAAACAGACCGATCTCCCCTCAGCTGGCGTCCGCCCTGGCCGGAACGCTGAGTCGATATGTTGAAGGCGCAAAAACCTCCGAAGAGGTGAAAGAAGCAGGAAAGACGGCCAAAGAACTTGATGAGAAGATTGTGTCCGAACAAATCAAGCAGGCGACTCCCAATGCGTTAGCTTTGCCGGTACAAACAGCTATGACGTTGGCCCGCGTGCGAATGCATGCCGAGGGACCTGAAACCGCCGGAACTAAAAAACGGCTGGATGACCTAAAAGAAGCCGCTAAAAAAGTTCCGGACGATAAGAAGAAGGCCATCGAAGCAGAATCGAAGAAACTGGCGGCCGATCAGGCTATCGAAGAAAAATTGGACGCGTTTGCGAAAAAGGGCGGAGATCCGGATCAAATATTGAATGACTTGGTGTCACCGCCCCCCACCCGATTGGCGAGATTC
>CAYGHZ010000184.1:0-4557 GCA_964349635.1 uncultured Candidatus Marinamargulisbacteria bacterium | reverse complement strand
AAATTCAGCGAAAAACTCTACCCAAAAACGATCCAGTTTGCAGGTCTCAGATCAAGGATACCGCCCCCGCGCATTATATCCAAACAGCGAAGGTGAAAGAAGCTCTACTGGAGCCTCCATCAGGGTGAAGCCCGTCAGCAAATTGCCAATTTGTATACCTAGACGATTGATTGATCTTTCAATACCCTGATTTTTTAATGAGAGCTTTTCTTTCACATTCTTCCCTGGATAAGGCCCTTGTATCTTCGGTAGCGAAGGAACTTGGGCGGCAATATTGCGTTTTTGATCAATACGAATTCAAGACTGGAGACGATTTTCGACATGCAATTAGAGAAGGATTAGATGCGTCAGTGGCTTTTGTTCTTTTCGCATCAAAAGAGAGCCTTACACGGGATTGGGTGAATTTCGAGCTAGATGAGGCAGAGCATAGGAAGATCAGAGGCTCGATTAAAAAAGTTTTGGTTTTTATCATCGATGATCACACAAAATTCGATGACATCCCTGAATGGCTTCGGCGAGGAAAAATAAAAAAATTAAGTTCTCCAAAGGCTATTGCGAGAGAGATAACTTATCATCTGTACGAGCTTATTCGCGACCAACAGCATCCTGTCTTTGTTGGGCGCACAAAGGAAATCGAAGAGATCGAACGGGCATTGAATCCTGTTGATGGCTCTCGCCCGCCAAGAATTTTTCTCCTATATGGCCTGCCCGGCATAGGCAGGCGTACCCTTTGCCGTCGAACAGGCAATGATATTTTACGCCTCCCCAAAAGCGTAGTGATCCCTATCGAATCTGGCGATGAATTAGGCGAAGTTGCGCTGAAGACTATGGAGGAGGTTGCGCCCTTCAAGACTTCACAACAATTGAAGGACTCGGTGGCGGATTCTAAAAACGAAAGCCCTGAACGTCTAACCTCCATTATTGTCGAAAATTTTAGGGCACTGACTAATAATGGGGATATACCAGTCATTTTTGATCAAGGTGGGTTATTGGATAATGATGGTAATTTAATTCCGGTTTTTTCTTCATTGCTATCGGAGATTGATGCGGCTGGAGATATATATTTAGCAGTTGTCACATCAAGACGGCCCAAACTTGAGGCCGACACGCGACTGCCAAGAATCCCACGCATACGAATCAGCGAATTAAACTCGGAAGAGGTCAAACGCCTCTTGGCCAGAATTGCAAGTGATCGTAATATTCAGCTCGATTCAAAACAAATCTCAGAATTGGCCGAGTACGTCCGTGGTTATCCACCTGCGACATTTTATGCGCTAGAATTAGTTAAGCGGTATGGCATTGATCTTATTCTGAGCGATAAGCAGCAACTTGTTGAGTTTAGAACAACTTATTTCGTATCGATTCTTTCCAAAGATAAAGAACTGACACCAAAACGAAAAGATATTCTTCGCGTTCTTTCTTATTATGGTGCTTTGCCACCTCAGGTTTTAGGAAAGGCCCTTGATCTCGATGCAGACGAACTATTCAAGTGCTTAAATTATTTATACGACTGCGTTTTTGTTCTGCCAGAAGACGACGGTAGATGCCGATTGGCAGAGCCATTGGTTGATTCAATCCATCGAATCGTTGGGGGCATTGAGGATATTGACCATGGAAAACTAGCTTCAGCAATTGAAGATTATCTACGTGATCTTGAGGCTGAAGATAAACGTTTAGATATGTCGCGTGCTTTATTCCGATCGCTCACTTTATGTGGCGGTGATAGCAGTGAGATGGCTATTCAGCTGGCAAGCGATTTAATACGGGTTACGGAAGATTTCTATCATCAACAAGATTACGAGAGGGCTATAAAATATGGGCTGATGGCTGTTGAGCAACGGCCAAATAATATTGGTGTTCGATCTTATTACATTAGAGCGCTCATCAAATTTGAGAAATATGATGCAGCCACCAAAGAAATCGAGGAAATTCGCCGCCGAGGCGCGTTCAAAGATGCTTGTTTCCTTACTGGATTTATGGCGCGACGAAGAGACCAACTAATCGAGGCAATTGTTGCATATGAGGAGGCAATAAAGCGCGGTCGGAAAGGTCTCGCCGTACATAGAGAAATAGCTGACTGCTATTTTCGATCCAATAATCTTTCAAAAGCGCGTGAACATATCGACATTGCGCAAACTATAGAGCCCGATAATAGATTCGTTATTGATCTTCAAATTCAAATTGCGACGAATCAGAGGGATGAACGGACTGCGCGTGAAAAATTAGACATACTAAAAATCGTTGATACTAAAGCGTTCTACCACCACAGGCTCTCGACCGTTGAATATGCGTTCGGAAGGATTAATGAAGCATATAATTCTGCATTAGGCGCCTTTAATAAAGCTCATCATCCAACTCTAGCCATACTATCTCAATTAATTAAATGCGAGATTGAAACTAACAGGATTAATGACGCGGCTACGCATATAAATCTTCTTGAGAAAAGATTTCCTCATATAAAGCACGACATTAAAATCGGCTTGAGATGTAAATGGGAAATTTCACAGCGTAAATTTGATAATGCGCTTGTGCTGTGGGATAAACTTAAAGAGAAAGATAAGCCAGTACATAAAGCACTTCGCCGTGATGCTCTGGCGGGGCTTATTGCTTCAATCGCCCATGATGATTCTCGCGCAGCAGCGCTCAAACTTGAAGTCTCACGCCTTAATATCGAACTACAGTCTATTGATCCACGAAATTTAGTGTTTGAAATCGAAGACCCCCGGTAAGTGGCCTGCTACCGGTTTGGTTGATAGCATCATAGGCTAATCGCCTCTGATTTTGAGCTCTGGACTCAGCGCACGAGCGTTCAATGCCAGCATTGGGGGGGTGAAGCGCTCGATGTAGTCGAACACGTCGGCCTTAGCCCAGTTCCTTGTGGGTATTAACACAGCGCATTACTTTTAGAATGTCATTTGGTTATAGATTTATGATGAGGCTTAGGTTTTCCATGCCACTTCCTGGCGGTGCAGCTGGTAAAGCAGGCAACCGATTTGAATTGAAATGGGTTGTCCGGCAATTCCTTCGCCTTTTGTCGGGCGAAGCAGAGTGGATTTGCCTTGAGCCGCCAGTTCCAGAAGGATCGGGGATTGAATTTCAAATTGGGATCGGGGGCCGAGCAACAGAAGTCCACCAAGTTAAGCGCCAAAGAGGTGCGGCCGGTGTGTGGACTATACCCTCTCTGCAACAAACTGGGGTACTGGGCGCCATAAGAAAGCATGCAATCGAAGCCAACAAATCATTTTATTTTGTGTCAATGGAGGCTGTTAAGGGTTTGCGAGAGCTAACCGACCGCGCCAGGGAGGCAAATAATTTTCATGATTTTGAAAATCATTTTTTGAACCAGGAATTAAGCGGAAGTTTTGAAGTCTTGTTGTCCGGGCTGGCCGTGGAGCGTCGAGACGATCTTTTCGCGGTCCTTCAACGCATATTTCCAACTTCTATCGACGAGCGCGAGCTTACAGACCTTACGGCATCCTCTCTCGGGCGCTTTATTGATGGTAATCCCGATACAGCCCTAAGCGTCCTTTCTTCGTGGGCCCTGGAAAATACTCACCGGCGCGTTATCGCGCACGATGTATGGGGTGCCTTGCCGCAAGGGGTTTTCGGCCAAGTGAAATTGCAACCGATGCAACGGTCATACCGAAACTCAAGGATCGGCTTAGGAGTTACCTAGAATCACAGCAAGTTGACATCGGCGGTTTGAATCTTTCGCGCAAAGAAACCGATGCAGCTCTGGAAATCATACACGCAGTTGAGTCGCCGATTCGTACGATTTTTTTAGTTGGCGCAGCCGGTTCGGGAAAAACCTCTGTAGCAATGCAAATTGTGCGCACTGTCGAAAAGCTTGGGTGGCCTATCGCCGCCTTTAGGTTGGACCGCCTTGACCCAACGGTATCCCCTGAAGAAATTGGAAAACACCTCTTCGGTCGGGAAAAGTCCCCCGTTGCGGGGTTAGCGGCCATTGCCGGAGATCGGGACTGTTTGCTTGTTATAGACCAATTGGATGCCGTGAGCAGCGTTTCGGGTCGTTATCCAGAAATGTTTCAAATAGCGGCCGATATGGTTCGCGCCGCCCATGTGCATCCCAATATGCGGGTTCTTTTGGTGTGTCGTTCCTTTGATCTGGAAAACGACCAAAGGCTTCGCGATTTGGCCGTATCGGAGCAACAGCGGTCGAAAACCGTCGCTGTTAGTCCGTTATCGTTGGAGGAAGTAAAACAGGCTATCGGCCATATCGGAATATCTGGAGAAGGCCTGACGAACCAGCAGTTGGAGCTTTTGCGACTACCATTGCACTTGGCCCTTCTCGCGGGTGCAGTCGCCAATACAAAAAATTCACCGGCGTTTGACAGCCCGACAGATTTGTTTGATGCGTTCTGGCGACGGAAACGCGCGGACCTGTCATCTTTGTTGTCTGATATAAATAATTTTGATCGAGTTTTTGAAGTCATTTGCAACGAAATTAATGCGCAACAAAGATTATCCGTGCCGCTTAGCCTTGTTCGACAGTGGCGCGCAGACATTGACCGCATGGTTTCCGCCAATATCTTGATG
>CAYGHZ010000183.1:2104-4558 GCA_964349635.1 uncultured Candidatus Marinamargulisbacteria bacterium | reverse complement strand
GAATCTGTCTCCTGCGTTTTTAAAATATCTTTAAGAGACGAACATCCGGCAAAAACTACCGACGTCGCCATCAGCAACACTGCCACTTTTAACTTTTGATTTTTCACAATACGCTTCCCTCCTTTGGATTTTTTGATCAAAAAGTAATCTATTTTACATATAGTATTATCGTCAAGTTGAGATTTTTATTGCACACTGTTTGATATGAGAATCATTTTTCTGGCGGCCTTGGTCTTCTTTTGTTATGCCAATTCGTTTTCAGTCCCGTTTCTTTGGGATGATGAAGTTATGGTGGTTGGTAACCCGCTCATTACCAGTTGGAGCCATGTCAAAGACATTTTCCTGTCTCCCGCATTTGGCGGAACATTGACCCAAGATCAGTTTTTTAGGCCGATTCAGATACTCAGCTATGTTTTTGATTATTCGATTTGGGGGTTGAACCCGTTTGGGTTTCATCTGACGAGTGTGTTGATTCATTTGATCAGCGTGATTTTGTTGTTTTTTTTGTTAAAGAAGATTGAGATTAAGGGGGCTTGGATCGTTGCCGCTTTATTTGCCGTGCATCCGATTCATATTGAGTCCGTCACCTATATTTCTGGGCGTGGGGATGTGCTGTATGTGTGCTTGTCATTGGGGTGTTTCTTGTTGTTTTTGCATCGGCGGTATTTTTGGGCTTGTGTTTGTTTTGGGGTGGCGGTGTTGGCTAAGGAAAATGCGATTGTGGTGCCGTTTTTAATCTCTGGGTATGTGGGTTATATAAAAAAAGAGACAGGTCTGAGACCTGTCTTTACGATCTTGGGGCTGGCCTTCGCCTACCTTGTGTTTCGGTTTTGGGTTTTGCCGGAGGGGACGATGGGGGCGTTGTCTTGGATTTCGGATGCGTCGTTTTATGAACGCGTGCTGACATTGTCGCATACGTTGTTTACTTATCTGCGATTGTTGATTGTTCCTTATGATTTGCATATGGAATATCATTTTGTGGAGAGTTCGCTTTGGGGGTTGCTGTATCTGATCCCGCTGGGCGTCGCGGCTTATTTTGTTCCTCGGTTTTGGGTGTTTTGGTTTTTGATGTGTTTGGCGCCGGTTTTGAATATCGTTATGCCTCTTGCAGCTACACTGCGGGAGCATTGGGCTGCGTTGGCTTCGATCGCCGTCATCATCGCATTGTCGAAGTTGCCTCGGCGAGCGCTTGTCGTTTATGGAGTTTTTTTAATCGTTATGACGATCGCCCGAAATCAAGACTGGCAAGATCCACGCACGTTATATCAGCATGATTTGAACCTGGAGTCGGCGAGTTTTGTGTTGCACAATAATTTGGGCGTGATTGAGTATCGGGATGGGAATTATGCGGCGGCGAAAAATGCGTTTGAGAATTCGATTTCGACCTCGCCCGGCGGGCGGTATGGGACGGCGCATAATAATTTGGGTGTGATTTTGGAGGCGGAGGGGAAGATTAAAGAAGCGGAAGATCATTATCAAAAAAGTATCGATTATTCGCAGTATCCGTTGGCTTATGAAAATCTGGAGCGGTTAAGAAAAAGAGAGATTGGCCATTAGGACTGCAAGCTGAGCCCGTAATTTTTCAATTCTCTCATCGTCCGCCACTGTTTTTTTAAGGATAGCTTGTCGCTCCTCAACAAATTCTTTCGAGTCATAACTTCTCAAAAAAGTCCTGAGCGATTCGGCACGTTGCGCAAAATGAAGGACGCCCGTCAAATGGGAATGTCCGCACATGATAGCCATTCCGCCAATTCTACTATCGGCGCTTCCGGCCAGCGCGGCCATCGCATAATAGGCGGACATGAAATCAATCTCAGAATTGGAATCCGACCTAAGTCCACGTTGTTCCAGAAACGAATGTCTGGAAAGCCGTAATTCAAAATTAAGCCACGTGCTTCGCCAAGCGCATCTTAAATTGGAATGCACATCCTGGGCCGACTCAAATTTTGACTCCAAAAGCGCCTTGAGATCGGACAATTCTTCGTCTAAATCAGCGGCCACAGTCTTCACGTTCGCTGACGGCTCGGGAAGGGATCGAAGGTTTGTCGATTCTTGCCAATAGCTGTACCGGATTGTGTGATCCAATTCTACCCAATCAGTAAGACCTAGGGCATATCGAAAACCCTGCTCTGCCCATTGACGTGTCCCCGATATGCCGGAAAGCCCCCATTTAACCACTTCCTGACTGTATTCCTTGGAACAGGGACCTTGTGGGTGAATGACAGGAATAACGCAAAGAGGCTTCCCATTAATGTTCAGGCGAGCCGGCGTGATATCCACGGGCAAAGGGCGGGGAAACAGCCGGAAAGGCATTGCCCCCTCAATCTGATCGAAGAAAGCAACAATTTGCTCGTCAGACTTCAATTCTTGTTGGCTAATCCCGAACGCCTCGATGACCGTATTCCAGTCTTTCGCCGTTCTAAGCACTTGCGCCAACTGCCCACAGCGTTCACC
>CAYGHZ010000183.1:0-2094 GCA_964349635.1 uncultured Candidatus Marinamargulisbacteria bacterium | reverse complement strand
CGTTCACCAGTTAACAAACTAGCCCGAAACGAAATCAAGGGCAGATTGAACGCCAGAATTTTTTTGGACAATATAAATAAAAATTACCCTACCTTTGCATCTCTCGCAATACTTTGAAGCGTTTTGATCGCCAACTGACCATCTTTTGTCTTTGCGTCGGGAAGCTGCTCCATGATATGTAAAAGCTGAGTGATATTCTCTTTTGCCTTCGGAGAAATGTTTGGTCGCGCATCTTTGGCCATAACTTCACTGGCTGTTTGAACAAATTGTTTTATATCGTGGGCCAAAAACTTGTTATTTTGAGCTTGAACTCTAGCAGCTAATGTTTGAATAGCGCCTGTCAGCATCTTAAAACCCTCCTTTTTATTTTGGTTTCGCGTGGTAGTGCTGCAGCCACCTCCCTTTTTTTTCTTTTTCGATCAATTGCCGCAGAATTTCCTTGGCGGCCGCTTTCTTTTCTAGTGTCGAGAGCCTGGCAAATTTTTCCGCGAATACATTCAATTTTGAACCGTGCATATGGTAGTCTTTCCCTAAATAAGGAGGGTCTAAACCATGATCGAAAAAAGAACTGCAGAATCGATGCACCGCGGAAACCACGGATGGCTAAAATCCATTTTCCATTTTTCCTTTGCGGACTATTACGATCCCAAAAACCTGCATTTTGGCGCGCTGCGCGTCATGAACGACGACCTGATCGCTCCCAACAACGGATTCGACACTCACCCCCACAAAGACATGGAAATCGTTACCTATTGCCTGGAAGGCGAGCTGACGCATGAAGACAACCAGGGCCACAAATCGACGATTCGCCGCGGCGAATTTCAATACATGAACGCCGGAACAGGAATTTTTCACTCCGAGCGTAATCAATCTAGGTCCGAAACCGCTCGTATTATTCAAACGTGGATTTTGCCCAAGGCGCATGGGACGAAGCCCACCTATGCAGATTTACGCTACAAAAAAGAAGACCGGCACAACACGCTTTTAAAAGCCGCTCTTCCCCTCCAGCAAGACGCTGCATTTTATGTTTCAGAATGCGACGCCGGAACCGCTTTAGAATTTTCGGCGCAGAAATTGTGCTATGTAGTGTGTTTAGAAGGACAGTGGAGCATAAACTCCGAACTGATGGCAAAGGGAGATGCCCTAAAAATTAAGGGTCCGGAAGAGTTAATGATTCGGGCCGAAAAAGACGCTCATTTGATGCTGATTACGCTTTAGCCATTTCTTTTTTGATTTAAAATCGGGATCATGTTTTTCGACCAGATTCCAAAATCGTTGGGAATGGTTGTGATGAACGAGATGGCAAAGTTCATGAATTACAACATAATCCAATACGTCCAACGGAGCCATAATTAATGTCCAATTAAAATTCAGGTTGCCTTTTGATGAGCAGCTGCCCCAGCGGGATCTAAGGGATTTGATTCGGATTTGGTTGGGGGTTTTTCCGATTTTTTGGGCGTAGATGTGGACGCGGTCTTCGATAATGTCTTTGGCCATGGATCGGTACCAGGTGAATAGTTTCTCCCTTGCCCCTGCGCTTCCCCCAGAGGGGGTGCCCCCGGAGAACGCGGCCCTCTCCCGGGGGGAGAGGGGGATTATTAAGTTGTTGTTAAGGATGTAGATGGGGGATTTTTTTGGGCCGGTTAGGATTTTTAGGCGGAGGGGGTTGCCTAGATAGAGCCATTCTTCGCCTTCGCAAAACTGCTTTGGTTCTGCTTTGGGAAGTGTTTCGAAATGAGAGATTATTTTTTGAATCCAGTCCGATTTTTGGGCTATAAATTCTTCGATGTAGCGATCTGAAACTTGGTGGGGGACCGTGACCGTGATTGTCGAGTCCGGCTTGATCACGATGGAGGAGGTGCGGCGGCGTTTTCGGACTAGAGTGTAGTTAAAAATTGGGAGATGGTTTTCTTATAATCCGGCGTTTTGAAAATGGCCGAGCCAATGACGAATGTGTCCGCGCCAGCGTTAGATATTGCCGCAATATTATCCAATTTCACTCCTCCGTCTATTTCAAGACGAATGTTGAAATCGCTCGCATCAATCATGTTTCTGATTTTTTCGAGCTTTTTTAAAGAAGAGGGAATAAAATCC
>CAYGHZ010000182.1:0-4561 GCA_964349635.1 uncultured Candidatus Marinamargulisbacteria bacterium | reverse complement strand
TCAACGGTAGCATTTATTTGAGCTCGTTCGTCAGCGCCGCATTGTCCTATGTGCCCCTTGGCTGCTCCGCAAACGGTTTCTATAAATTCTTTGATTTTTGGGGCCGGCTGCTTTTGCAATAACGCATAGGCTTCTTTGAAATGAGAGGTGTCGGCCTGGCTGTTTAGATTGTCCGATGACAGCCTACCCCAAAACCGGCCGGATACAATAAATGTAAAACGAGGGTCGTCTTCCTTAAAACATTCGCGAGCCCATGCCGTCATCTGACGCTTTATTTCGGCTTCAGGAATCGTTTGGCAAGCCGGATCGCACGGCTGATAATCAAGCGGAATCGGATTCAAGCTAAGGGTTCGATCTCCCCTGCAATCTCGGACCATGTTGTCCAGGTCACTTTGTAGTTCCTTAACTTTAATGCCAGAAAAATCGGTGCAGTTTGCGATTACGGATTTAGGTTGGTCTTTGTATAAAAGTCGGATGACGTCGGATACGGCTTCCAGGTGCGTTTTGGTCACAGGCGCAGTGATCGCGAGTATTTTTCTTAATTGCATTTAGAAACTCCCTCCCTAGGATATTTTTTTCATTATGTAAATTATCGTACATAGTGTTAAAAAAATTGCCTAGGTCGTTTCCGACGTAAAATGAAACGTAATCGCCGGATGTTCTTTAATCTCGCGATCCAGGCTCCATTGGGTTTCGGCTAAATACACATAGCGTTCGTCTTTATCTACCGCGATCTGGTTTTTTCGTGATGATACAAATTTTTCTAAGACGTCTTTGTCCGCACATTCCAGCCAACAGGCTTTTAGGAAATTGAGCGGATCAAACCGGCAGCTGGCGCCATATTCGTGTTCGAGTCGATATTGAATTACATCGAACTGCAACACACCGACGGTGCCAAGAATCTTGCGGGTGTCGCCCGCTTTGGTGAACAATTGCGCCACCCCTTCCTCGCACAATTGTTCCAGGCCTTTTATTAATTGTTTGGTTTTAAGTGGGTTGAGATTGACGACATATTTAAAAATTTCCGGCGAAAAATGAGGGATCCCCTTAAACATCATCTTTTGGCCTTCGGTCAAGGTATCGCCGATTTTTAGATTTCCGGTGTCGTGTAATCCCACGATATCTCCGGGATAGGCTAGATCGATAACGGATTTTTCCTGCGCCATAAAGGCGGTTGGGGTGGCGAATCGTATTTCTTTGTCCGAACGGACATGATAATAGCGTTTGTTGCGTTCAAACGTGCCCGAGCAAATCCGTAAAAACGCGATGCGGTCGCGGTGTTTGGGGTCCATATTGGCATGGATCTTAAAAATAAATCCCGAAAAATTAGTGGAATCGGGTTGAATGGTCGACACATCAGTGTCTCGTGCTAAGGGAGGCGGGGCGCATTGGATGAAGCAATCCAACAACTCGCGGACGCCGAAATTGTTCACGGCGCTTCCAAATAGGCAGGGGGTCACTTCGCCTTTAAGATAAGATTCTAAATCAAAAGAATAGACGCCGCTGATCAATGCCACGTCGTCGCGCAATTTTTGGGCCTGCAATTCCCCAATATACTGATCGGCCTCATTAAGATCAGTGATTTCAATGCTTTCTTCCAGTTCTTGTTTGCCGTGGGGTTTGAATAAAACGAGCCGCTTTTCAAACAAGCTATAGACGCCCTTGAATGTTTTTCCCATACCGATCGGCCAGCTTAACGGGCACACTTTCATGCCTAGTTTTTCTTCGATTTCGTCCAAAAGTTCGATCGGATCCATTCCTTCGCGATCCAGTTTATTGAAAAATGTCATGACCGGCGTGTTCCGCATCCGGCAGACTTCCAATAGCTTGTAGGTCTGGGTTTCGACGCCTTTGGTGGAGTCGATGACCATGATTGCGCTGTCGACGGCAGTTAGCGTGCGGTAAGTGTCTTCGCAAAAATCTTGGTGGCCCGGCGTGTCGAGCAGGTTAATTTTAATGCCCTTATAATGAAATCCCATAACCGAGGTGGCCACAGAAATCCCGCGCTGCCGCTCGATTTCCATAAAGTCGGAGGTGACGTATTTGGTGGACTTTTTGGCTTTGACCGCGCCCGCGATATTAATGGCGCCTCCGAACAGCAACAGCTTTTCGGTCAGCGTGGTTTTGCCGGCGTCGGGGTGGCTGATAATGCCAAATGTCCGGCGGATTTTGATTTCGTCTTTTAGACCCAGTGGAAACCTTTTGCCATTACGGCCAATAGCGCGGAGGAAAAGAACACAAGCATTCCAAAGATCCAGATAAGGGTTTGGCTTCTTGATTCCGCAATTTCTTTTTTAACTTCTACGATTTCTTTTTGTAGCTCCAACTTTACAATTTCAAGGTCTTTTTTTGTTACCAGCTCATGGACATTAAATTCGGTGCGTATTTCTTCGCGAATTTCCTTATAGGTTTGATGCTGGACTTCCGAAATAGCTTGCGCGACAAGCTGCGCTTGTTCATCTGGTAAGGCTTTTTTAAGGATTTTGAAATATTCTAACGAAGGATTGGCCAACATCTACTTAATATCTTCCCATATTTCGGTAAACGGTAACAAGGCGGATTTTAGCTGCGCCGGTGATTCAAACACAATCCCATGCATCCCGGCCACGCGGGCGGCGGCGATATTTTCGGCTAAATCGTCAATAAACACTGTTTCCGATGGGTTCAGGTTGTGGGTCGATAGCAAATAATCGTAGATCTCGGGTTCGGGTTTCATCATATTTATCTGGCCGGAGACGACCATACCGGTGGCTTGATTTAGGAATGGATTGGCCTGAAGCAACACATCAAACGCCTCGGCTTGGAAATTGGACAATAAATATAACGGGAATCTCTTTCCCAATTGCAAAAATAGATCTCTTGTTCCTTCAATCACATCCAAATGTAAGGCAAAATTGTCCAGCAGCCTGTCCAGTTCCAGCCTCTTAACGGGGTCGTTTCCGAATAGTCTGTGTTTGGCTTGTTCATGAGATACATCGCCGCGATCCATCTGGTGCCACATGGGTGACAAAAAGAGGTGTTCCAGATAGTATGCTTTGTGCAAACTTTCGGGGATTAGGCGATCGATTACCAGCTCCGGATTGTAGGCGAAGAGGACCTGACCGACATCAAAAACGATGTTTTTGATCTTAGACGAGGGCTTTACGGGTTGCAGTTTTGAGACATCCGGCGCAAACGCGCAAACGGCGGGAAACGCCGTCAATCATCAACGTCATCGTTTGCAGATTTGGATAGGAAAACTTTCTCGTCTTGATGTTAGAGTGACTAACTTTATGACCTTTAAGACGACCCTTGCCGCATAGTTCACATTTGAGAGACATATGGAAGTTTTGTAACACGTGGTTTAAATGTTAGTCAATTGGGGAATTTGGATTTATTTGTAGGGGCAGGGGATATTGGCTGTCTAATCGTGGGACGTGATCGATCCACGATTAGACAGCCTCGACACTAAAGGAGGGATTTTTGTGAAAACCAAATTAAAAACCAGCGTTGTTACGGATTTTCATGCCCATTTTGCGCGTCATGCGATACATCCGGGCGCGTTTAGTTCGAAATTTTTGGATCCGGAAAGCGTCGCGGTATTGTTCGATGTGGCCGGGCCACACAAGACAGCCGAGTTTTTCCGCCTGTTAAAAGCCCGTGATATGAAAGCGGCGTTTCATTTCTTCAAGGACATTGAAGATCAATTTAAAAGCGATACGAGTGTCATCGGGCCTCATCGACTGCTCGATGCGGTTGAAGACTCACTTTACGCCGACGGTGTTTTTGTGGCTCGAGGCGGCACTGTTCATGGTGCGTAAATATAATTCGATCGCTTCCTGAACAATGTGTTCCACGGTGGTGCCTTTTCGATAGGCGACCAGCTGCAATTTTCGTAGGTTTAGCGGGCTGATCATCCGCGGGTATTCGTAATCGTCGTTGTCGTCGATGGCGGACAGATCCTCGCCGTTGATGGGATCTTGGCCTAGCCGTTGCTTTGTCATGTGAATGCCCCTCCCTTGAACGATGCTATCGTTCTTTCCTATAATGCCTCCTCCGGGAGAAACTTAAACATGCACAAAACCCCTGTTTTTTTTCCTAAGCTTTTAAGTTCACTGCAAGACTATTCGTTCGATAAATTTTTTAAAGATTTAACGGCCGGAGTGATTGTCGGCATCGTCGCGCTTCCCTTGGCGATTGCGTTTGGGATTGCCAGCGGCGTTACGCCTCAGCAGGGGCTTATTACGGCGGTGGTGGGGGGATTCATTATCTCTGCGCTGGGTGGCAGTCGTGTGCAGATCGGCGGGCCTACCGGTGCGTTTATCGTGATTGTTTATGGCATTGTCCACAAATACGGCGTGGCTGGTTTGACCATTGCCACGATGTTGGCCGGCGTCATTTTGATTGCGATGGGTTTTTTGCGGGTCGGTAATTGGATTAAATTTATTCCGACGCCGGTGGTGATGGGGTTTACAACCGGGATTGCGGTTGTTATTTTTTCGTCGCAAATTAAAGATTTGTTTGGGTTGGATATCCCAAAAGTGCCGTCCCATTTTATCCATCAATGGATAGTGTATTCGGA
>CAYGHZ010000181.1:0-4561 GCA_964349635.1 uncultured Candidatus Marinamargulisbacteria bacterium | reverse complement strand
CACCAACTGCCGGCATATCGTTTCGTTAGGCGAAAAAGACTTGCCGCGTTTAATTGAAGTGAATTGGACGGCGCAGCCGATCAAGCATGTGTATCCGGTCATTATCGAGGTCGAAGCGTTTGATCGCATCGGCATTTTAAAAGACATCATCGGCGCGGTCACCGGCACCACTACCAACATTCGCGAAGTGAACACTAAAACCATGGCCGAAGGCGGCCGGATGAAAGCCTATATTGTGGTGGATATCAAAGACATCACCCATTTCAATCATATAAAGACGGCGCTTAATAAAGTGTCGGATGTCTATGCCATCAAACGATCGACCTATAAGGGCCGTATTGAATGAAGTTGCGGATTGCGTCGGGCAACGCGCATAAAATTTCAGAGATACGCCAGATTTTTCATGATCTCCCGATCGAGGTCAGCGGTTTTCAGGATTGGCCGGCGCCCATTGAAGATGGAGAGACGTTTGAAGAAAATGCGGTCAAAAAAGTAGAAGCGTTGCCGCTGGTTCCCAACGAAATTTATTTGGCCGACGATTCCGGATTGGAAGTCGATGTGTTGGGCGGCGCCCCGGGAATTTTTTCGGCGCGGTATGCGGAACCTGGCAAAGAGTGCCGGAAATTATTGGACGAACTGGGCAGCAATTCCAATCGAAATGCTCATTTCACCTGCGTCATTGCCTTGGCCTTTCCCACCGGCGATATTCATACGGTTCGGGGCGAAGCGCATGGAACGATTTCCACGTTGATTTGCGGCGAAAAAGGCTTTGGATACGACCCCATTTTTATTCCCAACGGACACGATCGGACATTTGCGGAAATGACGCCGCAAGAGAAGAATAATTTAAGCCATCGCAATATTGCCCTTCAACAGGCCAGAGCATATCTGCTAGAATTCATTCGATCACACGCCGTCGGGGCGTAGCGCAGCCCGGTTAGCGCACCAGTTTTGGGAACTGGGGGTCGATGGTTCAAATCCATTCGCCCCGACCATTTTGCAATGCGACTTGAATTTGTAGGTTGACTAACCTAGACTAAGTTCTATGCACATGCATAATATCCATCACGCTAAAACTCACTTTTCAGAATTGCTTCAAGATGTGCTTCACGGAGAAGAAGTTGTGATTGCAAAGGCCGGTGTTCCGATTGCAAAATTAATTCCGTTCACATTACCTAAAAAGAAAAGGCAGGGTGGGCAATGGAAAGGAAAAGTTCATATTTCAGCAGATTTTGATGAGCTGCCGCCTGAATTTTTGGCGTATTTTTCAAAATGAAAGTCATTATTGATACGCATGTTTTGCTTTGGTGGTTGGATGAACCGAAATCGTTAAGCAAAGAGGCTCGGGATGTTCTGGCTCAGCAAGAGAACATTGTTTATGTCAGTGCGGCCAGTACCTGGGAAATTGCGATTAAGCAATCTCTTGGTAAACTCAAGATTCCAAAAGGAATAGAAGTTGTGCTTGAAAAAAATTCTTTTACAGAGCTATCGATCTCAATTTTGCACAGCCGGGCAGTCGCCCAATTACCTTCGATCCACGGCGATCCCTTTGATCGCCTTTTAATCGCTCAAACTATTTGCGAGAAAGCTTCGATAATAACCAGGGACAAAATTTTCAGTAAATACCATATTCCGGTTATTAAGGCTTAAAATCTTATTTATTTGATAAACAATCTCCCATAAGTCTCAGACCCAATCCAAGTTACGCCTCCAATAACCGCGGCCCTGGGCCCTAGGTTTTTGATCGCCAATCGACAGCCCAATTCCTTGTAGAGGCTAACAGCGGCTTGCGAAGTAGAAGAGGTCCCTGTCTGCGCATGCAACGCCGTTTCTCTTAGCGCGATGTTATGAAATCCCTGAGTTCCTGCGCCGCATATTAGGCCGGAGATTAATCCGCTAAATTTCGTTAGCCATTTATAATCGTCCGGCAGGTTTCGGTCCATGGCCTGGGCTACTTTTGGTTTTAATCCAAGTCCTAAACCCACTCCGCCAAATTCACGTAAAAATGTGGGCTTGAATCCAACTCTAATAGAATTTAATACTGCTCTCATCATGCTGATTCTCGTGGGGTTGGCGCGGCCAAAGTGCGTGTAGGTTTGTTTTGCGATGTGAGAATATAACGCGGCTTGAAAAGGGACTCCAAAAATGGTGTACGCCAGGGCGGTATTGAGTGGTGCTGTGTGTGGCGACCAAAGACAAAGCTTGTTTCGTGAATTTACAAAAAGAAACAATTGAACTGCTTTTCCCGCTGTCTGCGGCGCTGCAGCCTTAGCAGTTATTTTGAATAGATTAAACACATTCGGTCTGCCGAGTTGCGGATCCAGTTTCATGAACTGCAATCCTGTCAATGGGACAGTGACCGCCGTGACCCCTGCAGCTGCTTTGGTAGACTCTGCCGTAACTTGTCGTTGAGTCGGGATAGGGGAGCGTGAGGGAAATCCGACCATAAAAGTTCTAAATTCCCAGCCCGTCACACTTTGCGGCAAAAATAAAATCGGCTTCCACCAACCCGTCAATTTTGTGCGTCCAAATTGTGATCTTCACTTTTCCCCACGCCAAATAAATATCCGGATGATGGCCCACTCTTTCAGCCAATTCGCCGACTTTATTGGTAAATGCGAGCGCCTCTTTAAAATTCTTGAATGGATAGGTTTTTTCAAGATGATGTTCATTAACGATCTGCCATCCGTCGAGTTGGGCGATTAGAGGGTCTAGGTCAGCGCCTTTTAACGGCGGAACGCCGCCTCGACACGGGATACAGTCTTTTTCTGATAAACTCATCCGAGTAGCTTTCGTTCGAGTTCCAAATATTTTTCGGCAGTTTTGGTGATGATGGCCTCTGGCAGCTGTGGGGCCGGCGGCTTCTTGTCCCAACCGCTGCTTTCCAAATAATCGCGAATGATTTGTTTGTCGAAGCTGGGCGGCGAGATTCCTGGTCGATAGTCTGATTTCGGCCAATAACGCGACGAATCCGGTGTTAATACTTCATCAATCAAAATCACTTCATTGTTCAAAAGCCCAAATTCGAATTTGGTGTCGGCTAAAATAATTCCCTTAGAATCGGCAAAGTCACGGCCTTTTTTATAAATGGCCAAACTCTTTTCCAATAATTTTTGCGTGAGTTCTGCGCCAATGGCATCTTTCATTTTCGAAATGGAAATATTTTCGTCGTGTCCTTCGGATGCTTTTGTGGACGGCGTAAAAATCGGCTCCGGCAGTTTATCCGCTTGTTGCAGGCCTTTGGGCAATTCAATGCCGCAAACAGTGCCGCTTTGCTGATACTCTTTCCAGCCCGATCCCACCAAATAGCCGCGTACGACGCATTCGATTTCGATAAGCTCGGTCTTTTTGACCAACATACTGCGGCCTTCCAACGTTTTTCGATACGGCTGTGTTTCGTTGGGAAAATTGGCCATGTCGATGCTGATCATATGATTGGGTGCAATGTCGCGCGTGTGGTCAAACCAAAACGCGGAGACGCGGGTCAGCACTTTTCCCTTATTCGGGATGCCATTGGGTAAGATATAATCAAACGCGGATACGCGGTCGGACGAAACAATTAACAGTTCCGATCCAAAATCAAAAACGTTTCGAACTTTTCCTTGTTTGAATTTTTTTAAAGGCAGGTCAATGTGGGTAATCACTTCGGAAGTCGTCGTCATTTTTTAGATTTTATGCGGGATTCATCCGGTTTGCAACTGATCGAAATGGTGATTTTTGCCTTAGTTTTTGGCGTCATTTTATGCTTTGTGTTAACATACCTGGCGCATTACCATTTCCACTATTTTTCCTTCGTCGGGGCGTAGCGCAGCCCGGTAGCGTACTTGCTTCGGGAGCAAGGGGTCGCTGGTTCAAATCCAGTCGCCCCGACCATTTCAGCTTAAAATTTGGATCTGAAAAACAAAAAAGGGCGCATTGCTGCGCCCTTTCTGTTTTACCGATGGGAGAGAACGGACTAGTAGTCCATCCCACCCATTCCGCCCATTCCAGGGGCGCCTGCTGCCGCCGGAGCGTGGTTTTTATCTTCCGGTTTGTCGGCGATTAACACATCGGTGGTTAGCAACAAGCTAACAATCGACGCTGCGTTTTGAAGCGCAGACTTGGTAACCTTGGCAGGATCGACGATCCCGGCCTTGATCATATCTTCGTATTTACCGGTGCGGGCATTAAAGCCTTGGCCCGCTGGCAAGTTGCGAACCTTTTCCAGAACAACCGATGGCTCTTCGCCAGAGTTGGCTGCGATCAATCGAAGTGGAATTTCAAGCGCTTTCAGAACAACGCTCATCCCGACCCGGATATCGCCTTCGTACTTTTCCATTTCTTTTACTAGCGACGGCATCAGGTTGATAAACGCAACTCCGCCGCCGGGAACGATACCTTCTTCAACCGCTGCGCGAGTGGCTGAAAGGGCGTCTTCCACACGGTGTTTCTTTTCTTTTAATTCTGTTTCCGTTGCCGCGCCGACTTTTACTACCGCAACGCCGCCGGACAATTTCGCCAAGCGTTCTTGCAGTTTTTCTTTGTCGTACGACGATTCGGTGTTTTCGATTTCGTTCTTGAT